>JAIRKN010000051.1 GCA_031260095.1 Tannerella sp.
GAGATCTGGCCGGTGCCGGAAATCATGGCCGTGAAAACCGAAATCGAAAAACATGGAATGCGATGGAGCGTGGTCGAAAGTTTGCCGGTTTCCGAAGGGATCAAGATTCATTCTGCCGATTATCCCCGACTGGTAGAAAACTATAAACAGTCGTTACGGAATCTGGGAGAATGTGGGATCGATACGGTCTGTTACAATTTTATGCCGGTATTGGACTGGGCGCGGACGGATCTGCATTTCAAGAACCGGAATGGCGGCGAATCTATGCTTTTTGACTATCCGACATTTGCCGCGTTTGATATCTATATCCTGAAACGTAAAGATGCGCCAAAAGACTATAACGAGCCTGTCTTACGCAAAGCGGAAGAGATCATTGCCGTCATGACCGACGAACAAAAGGAAGAGCTTGCGCACAATATTATTATCGTCACCCAGGCGTTCATTAACGGCGCGGTCGATCGGAACGCTCCGGATTACAAACAACAGTTCCTTTCTTATCTGGAAACCTATAAAGATATCGGCAAGGAGGAACTGAGAAAACATTTATCTGCTTTTTTGAACGATGTAGTTCCCGTAGCCGAAGAAGCAGGTATCAATCTATGTATCCATGCTGACGACCCTCCCTTTCCTCTATTGGGATTACCCCGTATAGCCGGTACGCTGGATGATTTTCAGTGGATCATCAATCAGTCGGATTCCCTGTCGAATGGTCTTACATTCTGTACCGGCTCTCTTTCCGGGAGGGCGGACAATGATCTTGTGAAAATGGCGGAAGTATTATCTTCGCGGATTCATTTTGTACATTTAAGAAATACCGTATCTTTGCAGGATCGTAGTTTTTATGAATCCGATCACCTCCATGGCAACGTCGATATGTATTCCATTATAAAGATTTTACTGGAAGAACAGGCCGGCAGAGTCAAGAAAGGGCGAAAAGATACACGGATGCCGTTCCGTCCCGATCATGGCATACGGATAATGGATGATTACCACCGCAGGGCAAACCCGGGATATCCCCTGTATGGAAGATTGAAGGGACTGGCCGAAATGGATGGAATGCAACAGGCTGTCGGACGCATGATAAGCGATCCGTAAACCAAAACACCCTGACCGGAATTTTTGAATCTATGATCAATATTTTTAATGCAAATAACTATGAAGTACTATTTTCTTACCGTTGCCGGTTTATTTTTACTGAATGTGTCATGTAAAAAAACATCTTCCGATTTCAACAAAAGCGAAGTGACGTTGATTACACTTGATCCGGGTCATTTCCACGCTGCATTAGTGCAAAAAACATCGTATCCCGATGTAAATAAGGATGTATATGTATATTCTCCCGGAGGAGCCGATCTGGACGAACATCTCAAAAGAATAGAAGGATATAACACAAGAGCTGAAAATCCGACCGGGTGGAACGAGATTGTATATACCGGGGCTGACTATCCGGACAGGATGTTGGCTGAGAAAAAAGGAAACGTGATGATAACAGCCGGTAATAACGGTAAAAAGACGGCCTATATCCAACAGACGCTTTCGGCAGGCATCCATGTACTGGCAGATAAACCGATGGCGATTAATATCTCCGACTTTGAAAAATTAAAGGAGTGTTTCAGCATCGCAGAACAAAAAGGAATCCTGCTTTATGACATTATGACCGAACGGTTCGAAATAACTACCCTGCTGCAAAAAGAATTTTCCCTGCTTCCTGCCCTATATGGCGAACAGGAGAAAGGCTCGCCCCAAGAGCCGGGAATCGTAAAAGAAAGCGTTCACCACTTCTTTAAAACCGTATCCGGTAACCCGCTAATCCGCCCGGCATGGTTTTTCGACGTTAATCAACAGGGCGAAGGAATCGTGGATGTAACCACCCATCTGGTAGACCTTGTCCAGTGGGAATGTTTCCCGGAACAAATTATCAATTATCAGACAGATATTGAATTACTCGACGCTCATCACTGGACGACCGCTCTGTCTATCGACCAGTTCAGGGAAGTAACCGGGCTGGAAACGTATCCCGACTACCTGAAGCAGGACGTTTCCAACGACACGCTCTACGTATACGCGAATGGTGATATCTTTTATAAAATACGCGGAATCCATGCGAAAGTATCCGTGATCTGGAATTATACTTATCCCGAAGGAGGAGGCGATACGCATTATTCCATCATGAAAGGTAGCAAGGCGCATCTGATTATCCAACAGGGAAAAGAACAGAATTATAAACCGGTTCTGTTCATAAAAGCCGCCGGTTCGGATCAGGAAGCCTTTGAAAAAGAGTTGCAAGCTTCGCTGAAAACAATCACCGGTAAATACCCCGGCATAGACCTGAAAAAAATAGAAAAGGACACGTGGGAAGTCATCGTGCCTGCAAAATACCACAACGGGCACGAAGCCCATTTCGGACAGGTAACGGAGAACTTTCTGAAATACCTGAAAAATGCTTCATTACCCGCCTGGGAAGCGCCGAATATGCTGGCTAAATACTACGTAACGACCCATGCGCTCAAACTGGCAAAGTCACAGTAAAGATCTTCTCACTCTACACAAAAAAGGCGCTGTCTCAAAAGCCTGAAATCGCCGTCCCCGGTGAGGAGCGCCGCGACGAAGCCATTACTCTCCGTCCTCGTCACTGTAGAGAGCGTAGCGACGGGGCAATCTAGGTGAATACAGCGCACTGGATTGCTTCACCCTGCGAGTTCGCAATGACGGGGACGCGCGCAATGACGGGAGGAGAAGCACTGCCTCCCCAAAAAGCGGCCCGGCCTTGTGCGGTAAGCTGTTAAGCAACGGAGGTTAAAGCGCTGTTTAAGTGAGAGCGACTGTTGACGAACGCAGGCGCTTAAAACAAAATAAAAGAGGGTGTGTCAAAAGGGTGCATTTGACTGCGTCGATTTTCAACTCAAAGGGTCGCAGAATATGTTTTCCGGATGGCCGCTTTTAATGAGAACGGTTATACGGCTGTCTTGCCGGTCAGTACATTTTTATAATCTTCATAATTTTTTTGCAACAGGGCAGGAGGATCCAGTTCGTATGGACATTTTGCTTTACATTGATTACAATGGATACAATCCTCGATCTTTCTCATTTTTCTCCGTACTTCCGGTGTCAGTTGTATTTCGGCCGGAGAACGTCGCAAGAGTAGCGACATACGTGCACAGTTGTTGATTTCTATACCCGCAGGACAGGGCATGCAGTATCCGCATCCCCGGCAAAAATCTCCTTTCAGTTCATTTCTTTCTTTTTCTATAAAATGGCTCATTTCACTGTTCATGACCGGAGGGTAAGCTGCGTAATGCAGAAATTCGTCCAGTTCGGTTTCCCGTTGTATGCCCCATATCGGAAGTACATTTCTGTATTGGGAAATAAAAGCGTAAGCGGCTGCCGAGTTAGTAATTAAGCCTCCTGAGAGCGCTTTCATGGCAATGAAACCGATCTCATTTGCGACACATTTCTTTACTAATTCCCGTTCTTTTTCGCCGGACAGGTAACAAAAAGGGAATTGCAGGGTTTCATACAGACCGCTTTCTATGGCTTCATGCGCTACTGCCAGGCGATGATTCGTGATACCCATGTGACGCACATATCCGCTTTTTACAGCTTCCGTCATCGCTTCATAAAGTCCGCTTCCATCATCCGGTTTGGGACAAAATCCCGGATTGTGAAACTGGTAGAGGTCTAAATAATCCGTTTGCAGATTTCGGAGTGTTGTTTCCAAATCTTTTCGAAAGCCGGAGGCGTTTGCGGCCATTGTCTTCGAGGTGATGACGACTTTCTCCCGTATTCCTTTGAATGCTTTTCCGATCTTCTCCTCGCTATCTGTATAGAATCGCGCCGTATCAAACAGGTTAACGCCGCTGTCGTTTGCTTTCTGCAGAAGATATATCGCTTCCTTTTCCGGGATCCGTTGAATGGGTAATGCCCCGAATCCGTTTCTGTTCGCGATTATGCCGGTTTTACCTAATAATACTGTATTCATGTGTGCATAGTCAATATAAAATCGTCCGTCACCCGGTAGTTTATTTTGAAACTCCGTTTCTGCTCCGTCCGACGCTCGTTCAATATAAGAATACCTTCTTTTGCCGGACAGAATGGTTCGATGCGGAGATGTTCGGAGAAATCGACTTCTGTTTCTCCTAATGCCTTGTATGCTGTTTCTTTGGCGCACCAACAGATTGTAGCGATCTCCGTTTCGTCAGTCGTCAGGGCGTTTCCTTTGCTTTTATGATCAGATAATGACATGATGAAAGTCAGCTCACGCTCATTCATATATTTTTTACGCAGCCTCCATGCGCGTTCCGAATGGTATTCAATATCGACGCCCGGATGGGGGCTTTTGCTTAACAGGACGGCTGCAAAGCCTTGTGTATGTGAAATACTTATGTGATCCGTCCTGCCGGGTAAAAAGGGCGCTCCGTTTTTTTGATAACTTATATATGTATCCCCGCCCGAAAGATGTTGGAGCAACAATCTCGTTGCAAGCCATTCCTGTTTGCGTTTGTCCGCCTGTATTTTCTTCAAATCGGGATAATAAGCCTCTTTGTTGATCAGTAAATCAAACAATTCCTGCCATGATTCGCTGATCTTCCATATACCCATGAGAGGTGATTTATATAGATTTAATACAGGCATTATTTTTTCCAGTAAAACGATTGTATGAGTTCTGTAATATCTCTTAGTATATATTCGGTGACAGGCGCGAGCGAATCGGTGTTGGCGCTGTATTGGTAATAAAGTGCGCCGCGAAAAAAAACGGAGGTATTGTCCGTCAGCATGAATTGTACGGGAGATGCGGTTTCGCCCTCAATACGGAATAAGGCGCCATAGACGCGACGTTCTCTGTTTTCATAGGACTTTTCGTTTATAGCGTCTGAGTTTCCGGCCGTACCCTCCACCAGCCGGCGGCACTCATTTTCATATTCGGGGAGGCTTAGCGGAGTGATTGCCCGATAGCTACAGTAGATCTTTGCATGAAGCGCCGGATAATCTATATTGAGCCAGTATAATGAACTGTCTTCCGAAGGTATCTCAATGACGGTTTGGGTTGAAATGTGAAACCCAAACGGCCATTCGCTCCTATCGAAAGCGACATATTGTGCTTCGGGAAGATCTATGCGAAGATAGCCTTTCGGTTTAGGAGTAGGATTGTTTCTGCATGACGGGGGTACGCATGTGAAGAGGAGAAATAAAACAATATTTCGCATGGGCGTTTTTATTTTTTATCTTCCTTGTTGTACGGAATCATACTGAATTTGACTTTCAGGACACGACGTTCGTCGGCTTCGAGTATACGGAAACGATATCTTTTGTAATTGATTATTTCCCGCCTGTGTGGTAATGTTCCTTTGATTGCCAGCATGAGGCCGGTCAGGGTTTCTGCTTCTTCGGTATGCTCGCTGAAGTCGGCCGGCGGCACCCCCGTTTCACGAAAGAAATCGTTGAGTTGGGTTTTCCCCTCGAAGATATAACTACCGTCGGGCAAAGCCATGAAATAATGTTCGTCCTCGTCATATTCATCCGATATGTCCCCTACAATCTCTTCCACAATATCCTCCATCGTAACGAGGCCGGATGTGCATCCAAATTCATCCACGACGATAGCTATATGCGTTTTGTGCGCCCGTAATTCGTCCAGCAGGTCGTCAATCTTTTTTGTTTCCGGCACAAAGTAAGGCTTCCGCATGAGGGATTGCCACTCAAAATCCCCCGATTTGCCGAGTGCGGGGATAATGTCTTTTACATAAAGTACCCCTCTAATATCGTCTTCGTCTTCTTCGTACACGGGAATTCTGGAGTATCCTGATTCTACAATGGCGTTTACCACCTCATTGATATCGCTTTTAATGTATATTGCGACTATATCCGTTCGTGGCGTCATGATTTCATTCGCCTTTTTATTATAAAAGTGAATGATATCTTCCAGCATTTCTTTTTCTTCGTGCATATCGTTCGGCGCTTCACCGGCAAGCGGCACCTGTGTCTTTTTAGTATGTTCACTTTCCGATTTTTCAACCGGAATGGAGGTCATACGGACAAACGGCGAGCAGATGTTAATGACGGATTTTAATAGTAGCGCCGTTGCGCGCGCCGTACCCAGTTTGTGGTTAGAAAAAGATTTCGGTATTATTCCATAGAAAAGGATCCACAATATAATTGTACATAGAAATGCAATCAGGCAGGCCGTATGTGGCGCTATGCCGAATATATTCATTCCGTAAGCGCACAGCGCCGTAACGGCAATCAGAATGAAAGACTGAAACATACAACAAGACGCTTTCATCAACCGCAGATGATCGGAAAGGTATAGAATGATCTTATCTCTTGCCGAGCTACTCTCTTCCAGTTTATTTATATTCTCCTGCGACAAGGCGGTGATTGCATTTTCGGCAGCGGATAAAAATGTTACGAATAATAATAACAGGATGGCTATGCCAAATGCTGCTGCAAAATCTGTCATAAGGTCACTGAATGTAACGTGCAGCAACTGTACCGGAAAATAATCGTCTGAATCCAAAATATATTTTATTTAATACGTATTAGTTTGACATGAATAGATAAAGATAAGCCCCCTTTCAAAAAATATTTTTTTCTTGAAAACGCCCGTATAGAAACGCATGAGTGAGGCCCAAACCGGCCAACCGGGAGATCAAAGTGGCCAAAATGACTAAAACGGCAAATCGTCAGCCGGCTCAGATGCGGGTGGAATCTCTACAGTGGCGGAACTAACGTTTGCGGAAGCCCCGTTTGTGTTATCGGTATCCTGCTGATCTTCTCCGCGACGGCTACCGCTTCCTATCCAATAAAATTCAATGCGGTCGGCATATATCTCCGTTACATAACGTTTGTTACCATCTCTGTCATCATAGTTACGTGTACGTATTTTGCCTTCTACATATAAAAGGGAGCCTTTTTTAATGTATTTTTCGGCAAACTGTGCACGATCGCGCGTTGCCACAATATTGTGCCACTCGGTACGTTCGGGGATTTCTGTTCCGTTGGCAAGTTTGTATCCCCGCTCTGATGTGGCCAGGGGGAAATTTGCGATGGCATTACCGTTGTCGAAATAACGGACGTCGGGGTCTTTTCCTACGTTGCCTATTAAAATAACTTTGTTTAATGACATAATTATGAATATTTAAATAGTAAAAAATAGTAAGTACAAACGTACAAACTTTTTTTTATTATCCAAAATTTGCAGCCTTTTTTTGTTGATTTTTAATCGATTTGTGGCTTTTATAGCATGAAGTCGATATGTAATCAAGTCATTATTTGGGATAAGTGAAAAAATAAAAGTGCATTTTTACTGAAAAAAAAAGCTTTTTTATTTTTTCTATTACAGAAATGTTGTATATTTGCAATCCGAAAACCAAAACGTAATATTCATTTAATAAATTATTTAACATGACTAAAGCAGAACTTATTAGCCTGATATCAAAAAATACAGGCATCGAGAAGACAGAGGTATTGAACATTGTAACTTCTTATATGAACACGATTAAGAAGTCTTTGGAGGAAGGCGAAAATGTTTATTTAAGAGGCTTTGGAAGCTTTATTGTAAAGAAAAGAGCAGAGAAAAAAGCCCGTAACATTTCGAAAAACACGACAATTATAATCCCGGAACACAGTATTCCGGCATTTAAACCGGCTCGGGTATTTATGGAAGCAATCGCAAGCGATAAGAAGAAAGCGAAAAAGAAAAAATAATTTTAAATAGTGAACTATGCCAAGTGGTAAGAAAAGAAAAAGACATAAAATGTCTACTCATAAGCGTAAAAAAAGACTGAAAAAAAACAGACATAAAAAGAAATAAGTCTGAAAAATGAAATTAGAAAGAACAAGCTTAATAGAAATCATTATTATTTAAGTTTGTTCTTTTGTTTATTTATTTATAACTGGCGTGATAAGTGAAATAGTTGTAGACGTAACACCTAAAGAGGTGTCAATCGCAGTGATGGAAGATAAGGTTCTGGTCGAGTTTCAGAAAGAAACCCGGAATGAATCTTATGCAGTTGGTGATATCTATTTCGGGAAAGTAAAAAAGCTTCTTCCCGGACTCAATGCCGCTTTTATTGATGTAGGACATAAAAAGGAGGGCTTTCTTCATTATCAGGATCTGGGCTCTCATTTTACTACGCAACAGAAATTCCTGAAAAAAATACTTTCGGGTGATAAGAAGAATATTATTCCGTTTTCAAAAATATCAATCCTCCCGGAATTGCCGAAAGACGGCAAGATAACGGACGTGCTCACGGCTGGTGAAGATATTCTCGTTCAGATAGCCAAAGAACCCATTTCGACCAAAGGGCCGCGACTTACGGCAGAACTTTCTTTTGCGGGACGTTACCTTGTTCTGACTCCTTTTTCCGATAAGGTGTCCGTTTCCAACAAAATAAGATCAAGTGAAGAACGTGCGCGGTTGCGTCAGTTGATTCAAAGCGTAAGGGCTAAAAGTTTTGGGGTGATTGTACGAACGTCGGCCGAAGGGAAACGTTCGGCCGAACTGGATTCCGAACTAAAGATTCTGCAGAAACGTTTTGACGATAATCTGCTTAAGTTGCCAAAGGCTAAGAGGCCTTCGCTCTTTTATGAAGAAACGTCACGTATGGTGGCTCTCCTGCGGGATATTCTGAATCCAACATTCGAACATATCTATATCAATAATGAGGACGTATATAAGAATGTACGCGATTATATTTCTTTGATAGCGCCCGAACAAAAAAAAATCGTGAAGCTTTATACCGGTGGACTTCCGGTGTTTGATCACTTTGCCGTTACCAAACAAATAAAATCATCGCTTGCGCGGACGGTCACTTTTAAGAACGGGGCATATCTTATTATCGAGCATACCGAGGCGATGCACGTGGTGGATGTGAACAGCGGTAACCGCTCCAATAAGAACGGCAATGAACCCGAAGAAACCTCTTTTAATGTAAACCTGGCGGCAGCGGACGAATTGGCGCGTCAGTTACGTTTGCGTGATATGGGAGGTATTATCGTGATTGATTTCATTGATATGAATGAGGCTTCGCATCGTCAGAAATTATTTGAGCATATAACGGCTGCTATGTCGCACGATCGCGCCCGGCATAATATATTGCCGTTGAGCAGGTTCGGGCTGATGCAGATTACGCGCCAACGCGTACGTTCCGTACCGGATATTAATACTTCCGAAACCTGTCCGACCTGCTTCGGGACAGGTCATGCGCGACCATCCATCCTGTTTACCGATACGCTGGAAGGAAAACTGGATACCCTGACGAACAAACTGCATGTGAAAGACTTTACCCTTCATATTCACCCTTATGTGTTTGCCTATGTATCCAAAGGGTTTGTTTCTTTGTTACGACGATGGAAGTGGAAATACAGTAAGAGCCTTAAGGTGATTCCTGATCAGAGCCTTGGCTTTTTGGAATATAAGTTTTATGACGTCGATCATAATGAATTTGACGTCAATGACAAAGTAGAACTCAAATGAATTAAGCGCAGATATTGAATCTTAAACTTTAATCTTATGAAACGTTTCTTTCTTTTTCTTTCATTGATTAATATAATGAGTTTACATGTACTTTCACAGGAAGAGGTGATTCGCTTGTTTCCTGGTGGCGCTCCGGGAGAAAAGGGCGGTTTGCCTGAAGAAACTTCTGATATAACAGGAAATAAGGTAGCAGGAGAAACGGTGCAGCGGATCGGTAATGTAAGCGATCCTGTGATCACGATTTATCATCCGGTGCAGGAATTGGCGAATGGTACTGCTATGATTGTATGTCCCGGTGGCGGTTATAATATTTTGGCCTACGATCTGGAGGGAACGGAAATCTGTGAATGGCTGAATGATCTGGGAATAACGGCGGTGTTACTGAAATACCGGACGCTCCGTCGTGAAGGAGCGGCTAAACATGCCGCCCCCTTGCAGGATGCGCAATGTGCCGTCAGTTATGTGCGCGCTCATGCCGGGAAATTGCATATTCATCCGGAACGTATCGGGATTATGGGATTCTCTGCCGGAGCACATTTGTCCGTCATGACTTGCAATAACCCGGAAGAACATACGTATCCGGTGGTGGATGAATGTGATAAATTCAGTAGCCGTCCGAACTTCTGTCTGCTGGTTTATCCGGCCTACCTGAGCGGGGAAACGTTCGGCACACTGGCTCCTGAAATTAAGGTGTCCTCAAAAACGCCTCCTACCATGCTGGTGCAGACACAGGATGATAAATCTTACATAAACAGTAGTCTTTGTTATTATTATGCCTTAAAAGAAGCAGGTGTGCCGGCTACGATGCACTTGTACAGTCAGGGAGGACACGGATATGGTTTGCGTGATACCAAAGCGGTTGTGAACGAATGGCCCGAACGGGCGGAATACTGGTTGCGCTCGCTTGGTATGATAGATTAATGATTATTAACATCTAAATATTTATTCGTATCGCATTTTTTTATAATTTTGTCGTTGAATTGACGTGGACAGATTTGTAATGCTTGCAACCACAGGAAAAAAATGCTAAAAAGAATCCAATTCCTTTTCCCTGCCGTTCGGCATTAGCTTTTCCAACGTTGATTTATAACTTATGTTTAACTTAATAAATGAATAAGGTAATGAGTTACTTATTTACTTCAGAATCGGTGTCGGAAGGACACCCCGATAAAGTGGCCGATCAGATATCGGATGCTTTGCTTGATGAGTTTCTGGCTCAGGATAAAGAATCCAAAGTAGCGTGTGAAACGCTGGTTACTACCGGTCAGGTGGTAGTCGCCGGCGAAGTTAAATCAGAGGCGTATGTAGATGTACAGGGAGTGGTACGCCGTGTAATCGAAAAAATCGGTTATACAAAGAGTGAATATCAGTTCGAGGCTAAATCGTGTGGCGTACTCTCGGCCATTCATGAACAAAGCCCGGATATCAACCGGGGAGTTGAACGACAGGATCCGTATGATCAGGGCGCCGGCGACCAGGGGATGATGTTCGGTTATGCAACAAACGAAACGGAAAACTACATGCCATTGGCACTTGATCTGGCGCATAGCCTCCTGCAGGAGCTGGCCGTGATCCGTAAAAACGAAATTGAAAAGATGCCCTACCTCCGGCCTGACGCCAAGAGCCAGGTGACAATCGAATATGATGATGACGGAACGCCATTGCGTATTGATACGATTGTGATCTCTACGCAGCATGACGAATTTGAACATGCCGGAAATGGTCTTTCACAAGCGGAAGCCGACAAAAGAATGCAGGATAAGATCACAGAGGATATAAAAGCAATCCTGATTCCACGTGTAAAAGCGCAATATCCCGCTAAAGTGCAGGCATTATTTGACGACCGGATCACATATTATATCAATCCGACCGGTAAATTTGTGATCGGCGGACCTCATGGCGATACGGGATTGACAGGTCGTAAAATCATTGTAGATACATACGGAGGAAAAGGTGCGCACGGCGGTGGCGCTTTTTCAGGAAAAGACCCGTCTAAAGTAGACCGTTCGGCGGCCTACGCTTCCCGTCATATTGCAAAGAACTTAGTAGCTGCAGGTGTAGCGGACGAGATTCTGGTTCAGGTATCCTACGCGATCGGTATTGCTAAGCCGATGAATATTTTCGTCAATACATACAGTCGTACCAATGTGAAGATGACCGACGGCGAAATAGCAGAAAAGATTGCCGAAATATTTGACATGCGTCCCAAAGCGATTGAAGAGCGCCTGAAACTACGCAACCCCATTTATCAGGAAACCGCTTCTTATGGTCACATGGGTCATACGCCGACATTCGTAAAGAAATCTTTCCCATCCCGTTACAAAGACGCCGTAACCTGTGAAGTAGAGCTTTTTACCTGGGAAAAGCTCGATTATGTAGACAAAGTAAAAGAAGCATTTGGATTGTAAGAGATCATCCTGAAAGGTAAAATTTATACTGTACTCGATAAAGTTCAATTAGTAAATGCAACTTTACACTAACAAAGAATTGAAAATAAATAAACAATGTGATACTGATGATGTGTTGTTAAAATGGGAATAAATCTTTGATTTATTTCCCGCTTTAACAATATAAATTGCAGTTTAAAATACTTATAGCACAAAGAAAACAGAATTTGCATTTACTGCTTGAATCTGCGCTCGGCATAACTCTGTGAAGTCACTCCGGGTTGCTTCATCCTGCGGGTTTGCAATGACGGGTGCCTGTCCCGTTATGACGGGGACGGGCGGCTTCAATAGTGACGACCTTGCGACTGCAGTCGCCGACCCACGGAGAAATTGCTTCACTCCGTGGGTTCGTTGGTGACGATGTCCTCCTTTGCGTTAAAAAGATATTCATTTACACGATTCGTTATAGAACCCAAAAACCGGATTATACGATAATATGATAAAAAAAACGATAGAACATCATCCGTTACCGCCGTTCCTGCCGGATCATGCAAAAATACTGATGCTGGGTAGTTTTCCGCCTCCCCCCGAACGATGGACGA
>JAIRKN010000249.1 GCA_031260095.1 Tannerella sp.
AAAAACCGTCTGTACAGCCTGAGCCATCAAAACGGCCTGGGCAATGTATGTGGCGTTCACTCCGAGACTCACGGCAACCTTGACGGCCACTTCCGTTTTGATGGCCCAAACGTAACGCATCAAGCGTCCGTAAGCCCCTAAATGATAGCGGTATGTTCCCATAATGTTCCTTCTCTATTCTTTGTAGGTTATTCGTTCAAACGGAATTTCCCACATGGTTTGATTAAACCCGATAGTCAAGGTAAGGCGGCGCTATGAAGGTGATGGATTCATAGGTGAGGGGTGATCCATATTTTCATTAGTTCTACATTGAAATTTTGAATTAATATCTAACGTCGTGGTTGGAACATTTAGAATATTTATTAATCCAGAATTATAATTTGAACATTCACTTGGCTTGATACTCCACGGCGTCAATTGTCTTGCCAGGAACCTTATTGTATTAATATCATAATTAGTACTAAAACCCTGGTTTTTCATCCAATCATCATTAAATAATGTTGATATATAACGTTCGCCGCCATCCGAAACCATTGAGATAATATAACCATCTACCGTAACAGATTGCACAAGAGAAAGCGCAACCAAAGCACAGGCACCACTGGACGGACCCATTAAAATCCCTTCATGTTTTGCAAATGCCCTTGCTGTTACAAATGCTTGTTCATCCGTGATTTTATAAACGCAGTCTATATAATTCAAATTTAAGTTACAAGGCGTCCAAGATAGACCAACACCTGGAGTTTTATAAGAATGTTCTGTACCGCCAAAAACAGAAGAACCGACAGCATCAACACCAATAATTTTTATATTAGGAATATTCTCTTTTAAATATCTTGAAATACCTCCCAATTGTCCACCTGTACTTACCGGTGCAATAAGTATTGAAATACGCTGACCGCAATCATTCTTTAGTTCTTGGGCAGTCTTTTTATAATGCGCGTCGCTATTTAACAAAGAAAAACATTGATCTGGCCGAAATGAGTTTTCAATTTTTTTAGCCATTTTGTTCGCTAAAGCAATTCTTGTTTTATGATAGCTTCCTGAATTATCTTGTTCTGTAACAATAATTACTTCCGCACCAAAACTTTTTATCAACGCCAGGTTTGCATCGGTTATTTTTGGATCAGCTAAAATAATCACATGATATCCTTTAACTGCTCCAATCATCGCAAGAGAAATCCCAAAATTCCCGCTCGTTGATTCAATAATAGTACCACCGGGTTTTAACAAACCATGCTGCTCGGCATATTCAATAATGTGAAGAGCGGGCCTGTCCTTAACGCTCCCTCCGGGGTTACTTCGTTCGTATTTTAGTAATATATTTCCCTCCCTATTTTTTATAAAATTATTGATTTCAATAAGCGGTGTATTTCCGATGGTTTCTAAGAGTTTCGCTATCATCTTAGACCTCCGCCTTGTAACAATATAATTGTGTGATACCCGCGTTAAATTGGGAAAACGGGAAAGGTTCGGCGACTAATGAAGTTACGCCTCTGCCAATAAACTGTGCAATAATGGAGCTCCCTGTTTGGGCATATACAGTTAGTGGGATATTTTTTTCAAGAACACATTCAAGTATACGGTCGAAAGTACCATTGCTGAGGGTCATCCCAGTGCAAATAACATTATCAGCAATATTAAGAACCTTTTCCATATCTTTTTCTATTTTTTCGCCCCATTGCGTTTCTTTCATCTGTAAATCGCAAGGCAGACAAATACCGCCATGCTGTTTAATCGCTTCTATCAGTGGATTTACAACGCCAATAAGAGCTACTTTACTAGATGGTTTAATGTCAGCGGATTCCGCGATGAGCGTATCTCGGAACACAGCCTTTTCGATAGGAGTTCCACTGGGAATTTCTACGACGTTAGAACAATTCGTTTGATGCGAATGTGTAACGCCTAAATAAGCATCCATAGCCGCGATATTTACCGGTAATCTTACATCGTTCAATGCACTAATTAAAGGTAATCCTGACAATTCTGCTGCTATTTTCATATCTAATTGTTCCGCGGTGTGAGAACAAGCGCCAAAATATGACTCGACTCTAAGTAACAAATAATAATTATGGTATTTTGTTTTTGATAACGGGAATTGCGTCGTTTGATATATCGAGGACGCACCCGTAATACTTAGTTCTCCAGGATTTTTCCCTAGATTACCCTTAATAATTTGTTCTAGCAAATTATCCGCAAATCTCGTCTGTTTCATAAATTCCTCCTGTGAATTTAATCTATGGACTTGTTCGAGAACCCGGTTGGTTCTCGAACAAGTCTCCAAAAAACGTGGATTTCTTAATAAAATCCACGTTTTTTATTGTTTTTACGCGGAAGTTGTTCGGAAACTGAGGTTTCCGAACAACTCTTATATAAAAACATTCATTTATTCTCGGCAACCACCATGAATAACGGCGCTGTCGAATTTAATAAAATAGAATCATCACTATATAACTCACTGCTGATATTCGTTTCGGTATATACTCTCATATCCAGCGATTTAAATGTTTCAATATCCCATTCAGGACGCTGTTTATTGCTTAAAAACATTTCTTTAATATATTCTTCACTGGTAGTGTTAGTCTTATGTGATACTCCGTAAATTTCATGGTATCTTTCCTCATCTTCCTTTTTTTGCATCGCTATTTGTTCGTCAAAACAATAATTGCCATAATTTGCGTCAAAGATTATTATCTTCCCGTGAGGACGCAACACACGTTTCCATTCAGTATATGCCGCAAGAGGATCATACAGTGTCCATGTAAGATTCCTGCTGATAATTAAACTGAAGCTGTTGCTGGTAAAATCAAGTTTATGCGCATCCATTTTTATATATGCAACATTAACGCCTGCAAACTTTGCATTGGAGGCGGCTTCGCAAAGCATTCGATCCGAACAGTCTATCGCAATAACGCTGTGCCCAGCCTTGCTCAAGATGATTGAAAGAAATCCCGGGCCGGTACCGACATCCAATACATCAAGCGATAAACGCTGTGGAAAAAATTGCATGATTTTTAACAACCACCTATGGCAGTATTCATCGAAGAGTTCGTTTTGTATTTTCTTCCCATATTTTTGTGATGCCATATCCCAATACTCCTGTATTTTTTTTTGTATATGATCTTCCATTTTTTCATCTCCATCTTCATTCATACGCCAGTTCACGGTCAAGCAATAATCGCGTGTATGGGTTCCCGCTTTCTCTTAGCAGGTTTTTTGCGTTGTTTATTTCGCAGAAATTGCCGTCATTCATTACCGCGATCAAATGACAGAAATGACGCAGCACCCGTATATCATGGGAAATCATCAGGATAGAAAAGCCCAATTTTCTATGAAGATCACACAGTAACGCTAAAATCTGCGCCTGTATGCTCATATCAAGCGCGGAAACCGCCTCGTCACAGATAAGGATGTCCGGCTCAAGCACCAGCGCCCTTGCTATCGCGATGCGCTGGCATTGACCGGTGCTCAACTGCGGAGGCCTCCGGGCGCCTGAGTCATCATCAATTCCTACCTGATTCAGGTAGTAACGCGCGGTCTCTTCCTGTTTTTTCCGGCCCCTCCGGTTAAAATAACGCAGCGGTTCCATGACCAGACGCAACGCGGTATGCCGCGGGTTAAGGCTTGCCCTTGCATCCTGAAAAACCATCTGGATATGCCGGCATATTTCACGTCTTGCCTTACCATTTAGCGCCGCAATGTTCTTGCCTCGAAACAGTATGCTGCCGTTCTCCGGCCTTTCCAGCCCTACAATACATTTCGCCAGAGTCGATTTTCCGCATCCACTTTGACCAAGTATACCGATCACTTCTCTTTCATGAACTTTTAAATTTAAGTCGCTCAAAACACGATTCCTTTGCGGAGA
>JAIRKN010000115.1 GCA_031260095.1 Tannerella sp.
GCTATCGAACAGGTTCTGCGCTCAAATGGAAAACATATACGCCCGCTCTTACTTCTCCTGACAGCTAAAGCCTGTGGGACACTAACCGAAATGTCACGGGAAGCTGCCGTTATTATAGAAGTACTCCATACAACGACCCTGATTCATGACGATGTGGTAGACGAAACCAAACAACGTCGCGGCATGCCCTCTCTCAATGCAATTTTTGATAATCGCATCGCTGTGTTAACAGGAGATTATTTATTGGCAAGTACTATCTCCCGTGCAGCGGAAACCGGAAATATAGCGATCATAAAAATAATAGCGGATGTATGCCGCGAGCTTTCGGAAGGTGAGCTTATACAACTTGATAACGCAGAAAAACACTCTGTCAGCGAAGAAGATTATTTTATAATGATCAATAAAAAAACAGCGACCCTTATTTCTGCATGTGCCGAGATTGGAGCGATTTCCGTCTATGCATCATCGGAAACCATAAAAAAATGTCGTTTATTCGGTAAATATTTAGGCTATTGCTTTCAGATCAAAGACGATATCTTCGACTACTATGAGGATTTGAATATCGGAAAACCAACCGGAAATGACATCCGTGAGGGGAAAATAACCCTGCCCCTCCTTTATGCTTTAAAAAAAGCACCGGAAAAGGAATCCCTCCATTATATGAAAATCATTGATGAACAAGAATATACTCCGGAGAATGTTTCCGAATTAATCGCTTTTGCAAAACAACAGGGCGGTATCGGATATGCCGAAAAACAACTCAAAGCTTACAAACAGAAAGCTGTTGAAATAATCAGGAACTTTCCGGGATCGGAAGCCCGTAACAGTCTGCTTTTACTGGCCGATTATTTCGCAGAAAGAACGAATTAATCAAACGGAATCATCTGCATTTTCCACTCCGGGGATCCCGATAAATTGAACTACCCCAACAGTGCCCCAGAAAATTTCGTAGCTTAAATCAGAATAACAAAAAAACGATTTCTCCCATTTATGGCCTATGGAAACTACTCCCCAAGCCTTTTTTCAATATCGCTGACGAGGTGGCTGGCGCCTATCCGGAATAACTCTTTGTTAAGCCACCCTCTACCTAAGACTTCTTTTACTATCGTATAATACCGTACAGCGTCTTCCGCGGTTCTCACTCCACCAGATATTTTTATTCCCACTTTTCTGCCACTGATGGTTGCATATTCCTTTACGACTTTACACATCACATAAACAGCTTCAAAAGTGGCTCCGGAATATTCCTTGCCGGTCGACGTTTTAACAAAATCAGCCCCGGAGTAAGCGGCAAGAATCGTTGCTTTTCTTATATTTTCGGCGACGGCAAGCGCTCCTGTCTCCAGAATAACTTTCATTGTGACATCATGGCAACAATCTTTTATTTCACTTAATTCATCCGTAAGCGCTTCATAATCTTCCTCCATAAAATATCCCAGATTCATCACCACATCTATTTCCTGGGCGCCGGTCATAATGGTCATCATTGTTTCCGCAATTTTTATTTCGGTAAAAGTCTGTGAAGAAGGGAAACCTCCGACAACCGAAGCAATATTGACATCCTGTGCAGTCAAAGCCTGTTTAACTGTTTCAACAAGTAAAGGATATACACAGACAGCAGCAATATTGGGTACATCAGGGCGCTTTCCTTCATAATTATTTACCATTTTGTCTACCATCTCCCAGACACTATCTTTTGTATCAAGACTCGTCAATGTTGTCAAATCAATACATCCATGAATAAACTTCAGGATTTCAGCCGTAAAATTTTCCTTGAAATGCATCTCTAAAATAGATTCAACGATGGATGAAATCTCCGTATCCGGTGGAAGTAAAGAAAACCGGTTAAAAGTTTCCAGATATTTGTTTATCTGTGTATGAGAAGGACTCGCTTCGTATTCATAATTTTTCATGCCTGTAATTTTTTATTATTCTTATGCCGTTCACTATCACGTTCTATTTTTTTCTTCAGATTTTTTTCAAAAGCAACCGTAAGATCTACGCCTGTTTGATTGGCCAGACAAATCAATACCCAAAGCACATCGGCCATTTCATCCCCAATATCCCTGTTCTTATCGCTTTCTTTAAACGATTGTTCACCGTAAGTGCGAACAATAACGCGCGCCAATTCTCCGACTTCTTCCGTAAGAATCGCCATATTCGTCAACTCATTGAAATAACGGACGCCATACTCGCTAATCCATTTATCTACAATCGACTGCATCTTTTTTATCGTCAAATTATCCATATAATCAATAATCTACAAATTCGTCTATCGTCTGCAAAGTTATGATATTTTTCTGTAAAATAAAGAACTCTCGCCACCTGTGAACAGGATCGTTCTCAGCAATACAACTTTAAATCACTCTTTATTTTTTGTATCTATAAAAATAGTAACCGGGCCATCATTTAATAATTCAACCTTCATATCCGCACCAAACGAGCCTGTTTGTACTTCACGTTTTAATTGAAGGCTCATCTCCGTACAGAACGCGTCATATAAAGGAAGAGCGATCTCCGGTTTCGATGCACGGATATAGGACGGTCTGTTTCCCTTCTTCACCATAGCATGAAGCGTAAACTGACTTATAACAAGAATTTCTCCTTTCCTGTCAAAAACAGAAAGATTCATAATCCCGTCCTCGTCATCAAATATGCGTAGATTTACAATTTTCTTCACGATCCACTCAATATCCTCGTAATTATCAGCGTCTTCTATTCCAATAAAAACTAAAAGACCATCCCCGATCATTGATTTCATCTGTCCGTCAATTCTGACGGACGCATGTTTCACACGTTGTACAACTGCTCTCATCTTCTATTGCTTGTATTCTATTTATTTTCATTCGCCTGTTCACCTTGTCTATAAAAAAATCCGGCAAAAAACCGGTCATCTATCTTTTTTCAATCCTCTTACAAGAATTTCAGCTTTCGATTTACCGATAAGCTCAACAAGTTCACTTACGGAGACTTCACGTAAACGTTTGATACTTTTATATTTTTTCAAAAGTAGGATTTTAGTCTTTTCGCCAATCCCTTTTATCGTATCAAGCTCCGAAAGAACTTGTTTTTTACTTCTAATTTGCCGGTGAAAAGTAATTCCAAACCGATGCGCTTCATCACGTATATGTTGTATAACTTTCAATGTTTCCGATGTTTTATCCAATATTAAAGGCTTCGGATTACCCGGAAAAAAAATTTCCTCAAATCTTTTTGCAAGACCGATGATTGATATTTTACCCAGTAAATTCAGTTTTTTAAGAACGGCGGTTGCCACATTTAACTGTCCTTTACCACCATCAATCACAATTAATTGCGGCAAAGGCTGGTTTTCTTCCAATAAACGGGTATAGCGGCGGGTAACTACCTCTTCCATAGAAGCGAAATCATCTGGTCCGACAACTGTTTTTATATGATAATGCCGGTAGTCTTTTTTGGAGGGTACTCCTTTTTTAAACACAACACATGCCGCCACCGGATTAGTCCCTTGAAGATTTGAATTATCAAAACATTCTATCTGTATTGGTAAGACCGGTAAATGCAAATCGTCCTGAATTGTTTTCAACAAGCGGGCAGTATATTGTTCCGGATTAGATTTTTCAGTTTTTCGTAAACTATCTACCTTATACTGCTTCACATTTTGTATGGATAAATTCAATAGTTTTTTCTTATCTCCTTTCTGTGGAATCGTATATATTATTTTATCTGAAATTTTTATATCCGGTAAGAATGGTACAACTATTTCACGGGCTTTACT
The DNA here is from genome assembly GCA_031260095.1 of Tannerella sp. GTDB lineage: Bacteria > Bacteroidota > Bacteroidia > Bacteroidales > Tannerellaceae > Tannerella. The sequence goes on from JAIRKN010000115.1 coordinate 3,758, forward strand.
GTCAAATAGCTTTCGCATTTCTATAATGCCTAAACC
>JAIRKN010000189.1 GCA_031260095.1 Tannerella sp.
ACTTCGCCGTCCACCTGTTTAAATTCCGAATAATGATTGTGGTATCCGAATTTGATGCCGCCGGCCTTGCACAGTTCCCCGATGCGGTTGAATTGTTCGGCTGCGCGCTTCACCTCGTCCGCCGTTTTTTCTGCCGGCAGGAACGACTGTATCAGGCGTTTACCTCCGGCGGCGTTCATCTCGTCGATGCTTTTCCGCCAGTAATCCCATTCCCCGGCCTGCACGTTTGCCGGGAGTATCCCTGTGCCGCAATGCGTGCCGGAGAGTTGCATGCCCACGTCGCTCAGCATCCGACTCCATTCCGTCAAACGTTTTTTCAGGAACACGTTGCTGTCAAAACCATACGCCTCGGCGTAGGAATAACCCATGTCCGCAAGTTTTTTCAGGCATCCTTCATTGTCATCGGGCAGCGTCGTGCGGATGCTGTATAGCTGAATGCCAATCCTGTTTTTACCTTTCTTGGCCGGCATGTTAATCGCCGGCCATGCCATCCCTTTCAGTCCGTAACATGCAGTGGCTGCAACGGCAACGCTTCTGCAAATAAAATTCCTTCTGTTCATCTCTGTTCTGTTTTTACTTATTTGTGAATCGTAAATGATATATCCGGCACAAAATTAATAAAACCGGATATTTTGCCACACAAAAAAGCAGGAAAAGCAAACAACTTGCCGCATCAAGGCATATCCGGTAATTTCCAGCCTTCGCGATAAGTATGCCGTATGTATTCTTTTGCGGCGTCCAGTGCGTTCAAGGTTTCATACTTCACATCAGAACGTGGGTGTCCTTTCACAATCCGGAAATCGTTTTTGACGACTACCTTAAATTCTTCAGTTGGTGAAATGTTGGTAAATTTCATATTCGGGCCGTCCCAGTGCAAAATTTTCTTCAATCCCTGCAAGCGGATAGCCAATACGCCCAAAAGCACCATTTCGCTAAACGGACCTGCGTATGAGAAATCAGCCGAGGAGGCGATTCTATTGCCCGGAGATTCCTTGCAGGCGCGAATCCAGTCCTGTTCATGATACCCGTCATGATACCCGGTTGCTTCCGGAATACGGCGCAGGTAAGGAGTAACATGGGGTACCCGGCCGGACAATAAACGGGAGTTAAACCCACCGCAATCGCACAGTAAAATATCTTTCGAGCCGATAAACAGGCAACCGCCCAGTCCGTCGCGCATCAAATCTATTCCGTCGGGCAGAATATCGGGACGGTTCGGCAGTAAACCGCCATCGTACCAGTATACTTTGACTTCCGGCAACACCAGCTTAGGCAGATTGTCGCGGGCCGGGAACGAAAATTCCACCGTTTCCGCCTGCGGCCCCGACTCGGTATTGATCTGTGACGAACAGCCCTGTATTTTGTCGGGATAACCGAGGTTAAGAGCACGGAATACGGGATCGAGCACGTGACAGGCCATATCGCCGAATGCTCCTGTTCCGAAATCCCACCATCCGCGCCAGTTCCATGGGGTGTAAGCCTCATGATAGGGACGCATCGGAGCCGGGCCAATAAACAAATCCCAGTCTAACGTTTTCGGTACTTTCATCGCCTGCGCAGGACGAGCTAAGGCTTGCGGCCATAGCGGACGATCCGTCCAGGTATGCACTTCACGGATTTCGCCGATTTCGCCGTTCCAGATCCATTCGCATAACTGACGCACGCCGTCGCCGGAGTTGGCCTGATTGCCCATTTGAGTGGCTACGCCATATTTTTTAGCCAGTTTTGTGAGTAAACGGCTCTCGTATATTGAGTGGGTCAACGGTTTTTGACAGTATACATGCTTGCCCATCATCAAGGCTGTGGCCGCAATAATGGCGTGCGTATGATCGGGTGTGGCCACCATTACTCCATCTATACTTTCTCCCAGTTCATCAAACATCCTGCGCCAGTCTTTATATTTCCCGGCAGTGGGAAATTCTTTGAAACAAGGCCCGGCATATTGCCAGTCGACGTCGCACAAACCGATTATATTTTCGGCTTTCATCCCCAGAATGTTGGCATATCCTTTCCCACCGATTCCGATACCTGCGATATTCATCTTATCGCTCGGAGCTTTGTAACCTAATCCGCTCACTACCTTTGAAGGCAAAATGACAAATCCGGCTGTCGATGCAGCCATGTTTTTCAGAAAATTACGTCGTGTATGATCCATGATTTTTTTTATAAGTTATATTTTGAATATGATTCTGTTTTCCAAATTTCACTTCAATTCCTTGATCTTTATATTTTTGAACCAAAGTTTTGTTCCATGATTTTGTATTGAAACGGGGCCTTCGTCAAATTTACCCCAATCGGGATAATCAATCCACTTCCCGCTGTTACGCTTTACATTCCAATCGTCGGAATACTTTTCGTAAGATACCGTTTCAATGCCGTTAATTATTTGTGTAACTTTATTTCCGTCGACAAGCAGTAACAGGCGATTCCATTCGCCTGTGGGATTGTAGGGCTTGGCCTTGGGTGGATACATGGCATAGTTTGATCCGTGAATCTGCCAGTCTTCCAGGGGATCGGGCCAATTGTCCTGGTCTATCAATTGAAATTCGGGTCCCGTTTCATACGAATATTTATATTTGGGATCTTCTTTCACCTGGTATACAATCCCGCTATTCGCCCCGTGCGACAACTTGTATTCAACGGTAAATGCGAAATTACGGTATGTTTTGTTGGTGACGATGTCGCCCGGTTCTTCTCCGCCGCTTTTTTCATCTACCGTAAAACAGCCGTCTATTATAGTCCAGACAACCGGAATTTCCTGCATGTTATATCCGTGCCATCCGTTGAAAGTCTTACCGTCAAATAACAACTGCCAACCGTTTTTCTGTTCCTTGTCCGCAAGCGTGTTATCGGCGGCAGTAAGGTCGATTTCAGACCAGAGCCGCCCTGCCGGATTTGTTTTTTTACTGCCGGAACATGCAGCCACGGCAAACAAAACCGCAATAGCCGGCGCTACGAATAAATTTGTTTTCATCATCATGATTTTTTTAGTTTTTATCAGAATGACATTCTTTAGTGTCATCCTATATGAATTTGAAATATATGATTGCAAAAGTAGAGGATGTAAAATAATCATGGAATAGAGTAAACAAGTAAAAAAGATGGACTATATTTGCATATTGACAAGAAATATCAAAAAAAACGGTTATGATAAAAATAAGACGTGGATTTGCAGGTCAGAGATTGGTTGTTCTCCCCTTTAATATCATTGAAAGAGCGCTTAATAACCCGCTTACATCCGATCTGGTCATCCATTCGATGGGGTATTTCCCGAAAGCAGCCAATCATTATATCGACCGCAAAGACGGATGTGGCGAGTATATATTGATTTATTGCAGCAGAGGGAAAGGGTGGTATTGGCTGGACGGGAAAACTTGTACCGTCCCGGCAAATCATTTTTTTATCCTGCCGGCGGAACATCCTCATAAGTATGGGTCGGGAAACGAAAATCCGTGGTATATTTACTGGATACATTTCAAAGGCTACAAAGCCGGGCTGATTTATAAACAGTTGCAGGGATTGCAGTCTATTGATATGAATAAAGATTCAAGAATCGACGACAGGATCTCTTTTTTTGAAGAACTCATTTCCGCACTTGAAACAGGCAACGGCGATGAGATTATTAATTATGCAAACCTGAGCCTGCATCATTTGTTAAGTACATTTTTGTACGTACAGTCTTACAGAAATGTAAAACTGCAACAAAAGGGCGATCAAAACACATTCTTCATCAGCCTTGCGACCCATTACATGAACGAAAATATCGAAAAAAGAATTACGTTAAAAGATATTGCTTCTCATTTCGGCTATTCGGAATCTCATTTTTACCGTTTGTTCCTGAAAGAAATACACTATGCCCCCATGAACTATTTCCTGCATTTAAAAATAGAGAGGGCCTGTCAATTTTTAGTCCATACGAATATGCAAATCAATCAAATAGCTTTTAAACTTGGTTTTGAAGACCCGTATTATTTCAGCCGTATTTTTACGAAAACAACCGGAATGTCTCCTAAAAAATACAGAGAAAACAACCGGAACGCCAATGTGTAAGCAGGGATTATCCGCCGATTTGAACATGTAATCCCATTTCCTCCCCTTTCCTTTTTAGCGGGAAGAGTTCTGTTTTTGTGACCGTCGCACTGTGGGGAAAAACATATTCCAATCCGATTTGCGCGTATTTGTCCTTACCTAAAACATGGTATGGAAGCAGATGTACCCTTTTGATTCCATTTTTCAGCGCCAGCCGGTATATTTCCGTTATATCGGAAGTTGAATAATTGAATCCGGGAATGACGGGCGTTCTTATAATGATTTTCTCAGGGTCGGCCTTTGAGAGGTAATCCAGGTTACGGCAAACCGTATCCCAGTCTGCGCCCGTTACTTTTTTTAGCCGCTCTTTTTCCGTATGCTTGATATCGAACAAAAACAGATCAATCAGCGGATAAGCCTCTTTTATCTTTTCAGGCTCAGCTTGTCCGCAAGTCTCGATGGCCGTATGAAAACCTTCTTCCTTGCAGGAAATCAGCAATGCCATTAAGGCTTTATGCTGGACAAAAGCTTCGCCGCCGGAAAAAGTTACTCCTCCGCCCGACGTTTGATAATAGCACCTGTCGCGGCGAATAATGTCCATTATATGTGCTGTGGAAACTTTTTCTCCGATAAATCTTATTGCGTTTTGCGGGCAAATATCGCCGCAACTCTTGCACAGCATACATTTCTTTCTCAGAAAATGCACTTGCCCTTTTACAAAAACAATATCGTTGACCGGACACGCTTTCGCACACATTCCGCAGTTCACACACCGGTTTTTAAGATGTGACAGGCAAGTTTGTTGCTGCTGAGATTCGGGATTGGAACACCAGGGACAATGCAACGGGCATCCCTGCATGAAAACGACTGTGCGGATACCCGGCCCGTCATGGATCGCAAAACGTTCTATTTCCATGATAGAAACCGGGAGTTCCTTTGTGTTCCGCTCAATCATATAAAACCCGGCTCAACAGTTCTTCCTGAATGTTTGGAGAAAGGTCGACGAACACGGCAGAAAATCCACTGACCCTGACAATCAGGTCGGGATACTTCTCCGGATGCGCTACCGCCTCTTCAAGCACGCCCCTGTCGACAACCGTTACCATCAGATGACAGCCTCCATTGTCAAAATAGCTTTTAAACAAGGCTTTTATTATATCCCTGTGTTCGTTGAACAGGGCAGGGGAGAACTTTATGTTTTGAACAGATCCTCCATGATATTTTGCATCGAACTTCCTGAGCGAGTTCAACAGGGCGGTCGGACCGCTTTTGTTGGCGCCTCCCTGCGGATTGTTCGCAGGATTCATGTACATGCCCGCCAGCCGGCCGTCGGGGGAAGCCGCGGTACGGTTGCCCCATTCCGTGTTTAGTTGGTTATTGCTGATTACAATCAGGAAATATTGCATCCCGATCGCAATGCCGCGATCACGAACTCCCTTGGCTACAAATTCATATAAATCGTTCGCCATATCATCGGCCGAATCCAGGTCGTTCCCATATTTGTCGCACAACAGGCAGTCTTTCCGTAACGTTTCGTATCCTTTGAAATCGGCCAGCATAGCGTCATGTAACTGCCTTAATGTATATTTTTTCCGGTCGAAAACCAACTCTTTAACAGCCAGCAGTGAGTCTGAAGTATTGATATTCCCATACGTTTCATTTGTTCCGCCCAGATAACGAACGCCTCCGTCGAGCAATGGCTTACCCCGGCTGATGCAGTCGTCTGTTAAGATGCTCGGAAACAAAAATGCAACGTGTTTGTTCATCAGTTGATAGGAATAAAACTGGGCTTCGACCGACAGGTCCAGATAATAATCCAGCAGTTTCTTGTAGCCCGAATAAAATTCTTCGAACGACTGATAAGCTTCCGGCGGTTTGATTTTGACGGGGCCTGCTTTATGTTTGCCGTCCACAGGATCAATTCCTTCGTTCATGAAAATCGTCAACAATTTCAGCAGGTTGATGCAAATATTCGGTGTTCCGGTACTCCGGCCTTGTATCACAAACTCGGTACATCCGAAAGGCACATACTGTTCTGCCGTTTTTTCATCCACACGCATACCGTAGGCGACCGCAGGAATATTTACGTCGTCATTATACAATGTCGGGTAGGTGGCTCCCGCCGCCAGGGCATCCAGTGCGGCATCCCAGACCTCTTCCGATGTGTTTTTATCAAACCTCAACGTAAACTGAGGTTCTACATAGCGCGTATTTTTAGCCACCTTCATCGCATACATTAAAAAGACATCGGCCTCTTTGGGGTGTTTCCGCCCTTTACCGCCGACAATTACACGGCCATTCACGGTAGTCCGCCTGTTTTCAATCATGGTCCACAGGGAACGGATGTAATCGTATGCCTCACGGTCTGTTAATCGCCCTGCGTTCAGGTCTGCGACTAAGTATGGGCCAAGATAATCGTCTAATCTCCCATAATTAATCACTCCCGAAAGAAGCGCAAATAACCAGCATAGCTGCATGGCTTCATGGAATGTTTCAGGCTTATCCGTCTTTATTTTTTCCAGTCCGTCACAAATTCTCTCCAGTTCCTTTTTACGCTTTCCGTCGCTTTCCGCCATTTGTTTGCGCGCATTTCTCTGCAAGTGCAAGGCACAGTCTGCGAACAAGTCCAGGCATCCCAGCGTAGCCCGGTAAAAGTAATTCTCCGGTTGGTTTTTTTGCAGTTCCCGGATCTCCCGGCGCAGTCCGCCGATACCTTTTGACAGCAGCTTGGGATAGTCAAGCATCATGCCCGACAACCGGGCCGTTGCAATCATGGGAAATTCACAGTCAATGAACATCCCGATGGTGTCGTCCGTAAGCACATCCTTTCCGAATTGTGTTTTTACGTCATGATCGAGCCAATAGTTATAAAGTAAATCGACGCGCTTTTTGTCTTCCTCCTTTTCGATTTGCTGCCTGAATGTTTTGAGTTTTTTGAAAATGCAATAATGCCCCACACCTCCTTCCGATGTGACGGACCCGAAGCCAATCGGGAGAAAATCAATCCTTCCGGCTATCAGATCCGCAGGGGCGATGTTGCGGAACAGCGCAGGATAAAGCACCCGAAGACAAGCCAGTTCCCGCAGTTCTTTCGGCTCGTTGGCAAACGCCTTATGCACGGACGTATATTGTTCCATCATCGCCAATTGCGTTTCCAGGCTCTTTTCACATGGGAATTTCTTGCTGACTTCTACGTTCTGCGCTCCTTCTACATTGAATGTTATCATATAGATTCAGTGTCTGCTTCTTTCGTCTTTTCTCCAGTCATTCCGATAGCCGGAAAGCAAATCGACAAACCGTTTCGTAATCAGGTGGGGGCGCGTTATGGCGCTGCCGACGACGACGGCATGAGCGCCTAAATAAAGGCATTTCATCGCATCTTCGGGTGTATACAGATGTCCTTCCATGATGACGTATGTTTTACCTTTGAAGTCGCGGCACATGCGGGCAAATTCCCTCAGATCCGGCTGCTCAATATGTTTCGTTTCTGCCGTATAACCATATAAGGTAGGGCCTACAATGTCTGCCCCAAGGTCAATGGCCCTGACGCCTTCCCGGTAAGTCGAAACATCCGCAAAAAGGATGGCCTCCGGTATCTCTTTTTTTAGAACGGGAAGCAATTCGTAAGCGGGCTTTCCCCGGTGGTTTATTTGTTCCGTACAGTCCAGGGCAATAATCTCGGCTCCGGCCTCCCATACGGCTTGTGCCGCTTCCAGTGTGGGCGTGATAAACACATCGGTGTTATCATGCCATATTTTCCACAGGCCAATTAGCGGCAGATCCACTTCTTTTTTGATTGCCTTTATCTGATCCGGCATATTCGCCCGTAAACCAACCGCCCCTCCCCATTCGGCGGCTTTGGCCATTTTCACAACAAATTCTTCAGAATATACAGGGTCGTCGGGTTGTACCTGGCATGATACGATAAGTCCATTCTTAAATGATTCGATAATCTCTTTTTTTCGCTGTTTCATTATTATATTGATTTTTCTAAAAACGCTGCACCGATAAGGCCGGCATCATTCCCTAACGCTGCCCGGATGACTTTCGGTATGCCGATTTCTTCGGCCGCAAATGTACAGTCAAACAGTTTTTCATTAAGCGGCTCCAGCAACAGGTCTCCGGCATGAGCGATACCACCGCCCAGGATGATGACCTGTGGCCGGAAAATGACAATAAAGGTAGAGATCCCCGCTGCCAGATAACGGATATACTCGTCGACAATTTCTATCGCCAAAGCATCTCCTTTTTTGGCGGATTCAAAAACGATTTCTCCGTTTATCTTATTTGCATCCTGCCCTGCCATTCCCATGATCAGACTGTCCGGATGTTCTTTCACGGCCTCTTTCGTCCGACGTATCAAAGCGGTCGACGAACAGTAAGATTCCAGGCATCCATATTGCCCGCATGTGCACCGGACGCCATTATAGACCAGTTTGGTATGCCCCAGTTCAGCGCCCATATTATCCGCTCCGGCGTATATTTTTTTGTTCATGATGATGCCTCCGCCAACGCCTGTTCCAAGCGTCAACATGATAGCATCGGTATAGTTTTTTGCCGCTCCGGCTAAAACTTCACCATAAGCAGCGCAATTTGCATCATTGGATATGTATATGGGAAGGGAAATATGTTTTTGCAAATAGTCATATATCGGCACGTTTTTCCACCCAAAGTTATTGGCATGGACAAGCAAATTTGTTGCCGGATTTACACAACTGGGCATACCTATACCCCAGGAAGACACATCGCTTAGCCGAAGCCCTGCCCCTCGAACAGCCTCTTTGCTGACTTCCGCCATATCGTATGTGACTTCTTCAATCGAACGTCCTGCATTTGCAGGGATACTCTTTTTTGAAATGATATGGTATGCTTCATCAACAACGCCGGCCACGATGTTGGTGCCGCCAAGGTCAAGTCCTAAATAATATTTTTTTGCAGTGTGCTGCGCTGAAACCTGTTTACCGGTGAGATTTTGTTTATTCATATTGATTCAATGATTTTGTGTGAAAAATTTGCGATTGAATTGACCGTGCAAAATTATCGTTAAATGAGTCGGCGTACAATGTGATATATCTGCAAAAAAGATGGATTATAATTGCATATCCTTCCTGCCGGTAAAGCATAAACTGCCGGCTCATCATAAAGAAGCTACTCATTTGCCGTTACTCTCTATACCGAAAAGATAACTTGTTTTTTGAAAAAGAGCTGAAATTAAACCCGGCTTCATTATCACAACATAGAGATAATAGCGCAAAAAAACGCAGTCAGTCCACCAGCTGTAGGAAGATTTATGTTGACCTTGAAATAAAAGGAGGATAACTCTTACGTGCGGATTTTAAGGTCTGCCTTATAAAGGTGCAAAATTTTTATTGTCATCATTTTTGATGGCGAAACATTCCATTTCTACGAGCCATCCCGGGCGGCATACCGGAGCCAGTACGATGACTTTCGGTATTTCCGGGAATTGTTGTTCCAGGATTATCCGAATGTTTTGGTAATCTGCTATATCACGTAAGTAAACGATGACAGATGCAATATCTTCAATGCCACATTCTGCTTTTTTCAGTAAGGCGCCGACATTTTCTATCATGCGGCAGGCTTGCTTGTTTACATTGCCTTCGTGGATGATTTTTCCTTCATTGTTAATACTTGCCGTACCGGAAATGAATACATGGCGGCGATCTCCGTAAACTACGCATGTACCGCGTTCAAACGTTACGCCGTATTCGTGAGTGGGATTCAAGTGAGTTTTGGCCTGCAGGTATTGAATCTGTTCCGGACGGATTCCTTTTATCGCATAAGCGTCGAACAGGACGCTTGTTTTTGGGTCGGCATACCGGCCGCTTATTCCCGTACTTGCGATATAGTGCGTCTTTTTGGTCAATCCGTTTTCGGCAAATAATTCACGCCTTGCTTTTACGATTCCGGCGTAATCGACGTCTATGTTCCGGGCATAAATCCATGTGCGGATACAATTTTCGGCAAGCGTGCAATCGTATTCCTTCAGTCGTATCATATAGTCATTTAGCAAAGCGCGCATCTGATGTTCCGAATCGCCCTCCTGTTTTATTGTCGTACCGGTCCACAGGTGGGAATATTCTCCATGTTGTACCTTATATAATCCGGATGAGGAACGATTTTCGGATATTTTCATTTCAGTTTGCAGATAAGCCCATAGCGTTATTTTTGAGCCGTCCAAAGGCGGTTGTTCGATAATGGAGATATTACTTTTATTTTCCGGCAGGTAATCGGATAATAATTTGATTTGATTCGTAGCGTCACTTAAAAAAAACCGCAGGAATACGATGGTTGCATGATTCATTTCATTTTCGCAGATTTCTTTGAAAAGGCCAAAAACAGATTTTAATTGCCCGTCGAAAGAAAGGCCGGTCTTTGTTATCCGAATCATTAATTGATATTCGAAAACACCGGTTCTTTTGACGTTTTTTGTAATAGCGTTAGCCGTTGCACCTGCAGATGTGTTGGCGGTTACTCCTGCACTATTCGTCGCGCCGGCATAGAAGATTGATATTGTAGCTATTGCATGCCCATCCTTATCTATAGTTGTTTTATATAACATGGTTGTTTCTGTGATATTTGGAGACAAAGATACGACAAAAACTTTCTCTTTGTTTTTCCCATCAATATCTCATCTGAAAGTATTATTTTTGTAATCATAATTTTTATTCTTATGAAGAAACTTGTAATATTATTGTTGTTTGTTTTAACAGCCGGCAGGTTGGTGGATGCACAGGAAAAGTACCATTTTACAATTTATCCCAAACAGGATACGGTTGTGGTATATGATGCGAATGAGAATGTTGTGCTTTTGTATGGAAAGGATGTATTTGTGTACCGGCAAATTCCCATAAAAGTAACTAAGGAGAAGAAAAGGATTGTTTTTTCATCTTCGGGTGGAGAGTTGGGAAGAGTTTCGTCTAAAAGATACGGAAAAATTTATCTGGCAGATGGACGTGTGTATACC
>JAIRKN010000200.1 GCA_031260095.1 Tannerella sp.
TTTATCAATTCATCCATCGGGAGAAACTCTCCTTTGATCAGAATCGTATTTTTCCGGTAGTCCAACCCTGCTTTGCCTTTATTGCACGATACTACAACAAATAAGATGGCAATGAAAAAGTAACAATTTGTTATACGTTTCATGTTAATAGAATTTAACGCCAAAGAAACAAACTCTTTTTTGATTATCCAAATAAAAACGATGAAAATTTGATGGTTGAATCTGCAAAATACAAAACAAGCAAATTTGTTTTGTATTTCTTTCGGTTTATACTATCTTTGTCCACAAATTGTTATTGTGTTATGATTGATATATCAAGATTGGTAAGAGAAAATATACGTAATCTAAAACCTTATTCTTGTGCGCGTTACGAGTTTGAAGGGGTGGCCTCGGTTTTTCTTGATGCAAATGAAAACCCGATGAATGTCCCTTATAACCGCTATCCGGATCCGTTGCAGAAGGAATTGAAAGCAAAAATCGCTAAAATTAAAAATGTACGCCCTTCACAGATCATGTTGGGGGTAGGAAGCGACGAACCGATAGATCTTATTATTCGTATCTTTTGCGAACCTGAAGAAGATAATATTGTTGCGATGGACCCTACCTATAATATGTATAATGTATGTGCCGATATTAATTGTGTAGAGTATCGCAAAGTTTTGCTGAATGATGACTATTCGCTTGATGCAAAGCGCATTCTGGAGGCTGTAGACGGAAAAACGAAAGTGATATTTCTCTGTTCTCCGAATAATCCGACGGCCAATCTCATGGATCGCAACGAGGTAATGAAGATATTGAACGGCTTTGAAGGGATCATTGTGATGGATGAAGCATATATCGATTTCTCGTCACAGCCGTCGTGGTTAAAAATGCTGGATGAACATTCCGGTTTGATTGTTTTACAAACGTTCTCCAAAGCATGGGGGCTTGCTTCCGTAAGGTGTGGAATGGCATTTGCTTCCGAGCATATTACAGGCTATCTGAATAATGTAAAATATCCGTATAATATCAATATGCTGACACAAAAGTTTGTAAGCGAACAGTTGGATTATGAGGGCCGTAAGGAGAAATGGGTGAAGATGTTGCTTGAACAGCGTGAAATCTTAGCCGGGAAACTGGCTGCAATTCCTTTGATAGAAAAGATATATCCGTCGGAAGCGAACTTCTTATTAGTGAAAGTCCCCGATGCCAATGACGTTTATAACAAATTGATAAGCAGAAGTATCGTGGTGCGTAACCGTAATAACATATCTATGTGCCTCGGATGTCTGCGTATAACGGTCGGGACTGCTGAAGAAAACGAAACCTTAGTAAATGAATTAAAACAATTATAGTTATGGAAGTAAAAGGAAAAATTATTGCCGTACAGCCTGTTCAGACAGGGGAGGGGAAAAACGGAACATGGAAAAAGCAGGAGTATGTAATCGAATACGAACAACATTCACAGTATCCGCGTAAGATGATGTTTAACCTTTGGGGTGACAAAATAGATCAGTATAATATCCGGGAAGGGCAATCGTTGAAAGTGAGTTTTGATATTGACTGCCGTGAATATACCGGTCGATGGTATAATGACATCCGGGCATGGAAAATAGAGCCTGACGAAGAAATGCCTGCAGACGCCGCTTTTGCACAGCCTGCGCACCAATCGTCGATAGCGCCGGAATTATCTCCGTCGGATGAAAACTCTGACTTGCCTTTTTGACATTGATGATTTTTATAAGAAAAGCGATTAACGAAAACCGGAATTTAAGTCTTGTTTTTGTTACAGTGAAGAACGGATGAAAAGGAAAGTTTTATTTATTGACCGCGACGGTACGCTGATCGCAGAACCTCCCGTTACGTTTCAGGTAGACACACTCGAGCAACTTGTATTTCTTCCGGGAGTGATACGTAATTTGTATTTTATCTGTAAAAATCTTGATTTTAAACTCGTTATCGTCACCAATCAGGATGGTTTAGGTACGCCTTTATATCCGCAGGAAAATTTTGATCGTGTACAGCGTAAAATGCTTGAAGTGTTTACAAACGAAGGCATTTGCTTTGATGATATACTTGTTGACGCCTCTTTTCCGGAGGATAACTCGCCGAATCGCAAACCGCAGACGGGAATGCTCAAAGCATATATGACGGGTGATTATGACATTGAAAATTCATATGTCATCGGCGATCGGGAAACAGACATGGAGCTATCAAAAAACCTCGGATGTAAAGGAATTTTGATATTAGCGACAAAGAATTGTGATGCGGATGTCCCGTTTCGGAAAGCGACTGCAATTCAGGGAGAACAGGGCGTTCATGGAGGTCACGAAGCAGGTTTTTACACATTTGATTCGTGGGATAAGATTAAAGACTTTCTTTTTGCAGGAGAGCGGCAGGTTACCGTACAACGTAAGACAAAAGAGACCGACATATACGTGAGCCTTAATCTGGACGGAAACGGCGCATGCGATATATCTACGGGAATAGGTTTTTTTGATCACATGCTCGAACAGATAGGTAAACACGGAGGTCTGGATTTGACGGTCAAAGTCGAAGGCGATCTTCACGTAGATGAACATCACACGATCGAAGACGCCGCGATTGCCCTTGGCGAAGCGCTGTTGAAAACATTAGGCGACAAGCGTGGTATTGAGCGTTATGGCTATTGTTTGCCCATGGACGATTGCCTGTGCAGTGTGGCGCTTGATTTCGGCGGGCGTCCGTGGCTCGTTTGGGATGTAGTGTTCAGGCGTGAAAAGATTGGGGAGATGCCGACGGAGATGTTCCTTCATTTTTTCAAATCGTTGAGTGATGCCGCCAAAATGAATCTTAACATAAAAGCAGAAGGCGAAAACGAACATCATAAAGCCGAGAGCATCTTCAAAGCCTTTGCCAGAGCCGTTAAAATGGCTGTCGAACGCAATATTTACAAGTATGATCTGCCCAGCACAAAAGGCATTTTGTGAAATAGCGTCCTGTGTATAGCCACTTTTCCGTTTGTAATAGAGCGGTTCCGGCATTTTTCGGCAAGCGTGGGACGACATGTTGAAAATTAATTGTAAATTATCCATAATCGATTATTGATTATTTTTTTTACCTTTGCCTCGTTATATACAAAAGTTAGTTTTATGACAATGAAACGTAAGAAAAACGAAAAAGGACAACATAAAAATCAATTTTTCGAATCGATAAAACATTATACAACAAGCGGACAGGTTCACTTTGTCGTGGGACTTCTGATTTGTTTTTTTTCTGTTTATGCAGGGATTGCGATGTTCTCGTATTTTTTTACTGGAGCGACAGACCAGAATGTTGTTAACAATCTTGTGATAAGCGACCTTCTCTCGAAGAAAGGGAGCGTATCGAATTGGGCCGGATTGCGAGGTGCGTATATGTCGGAAGTGATAATGAATCGCTGGTTTGGCATATCCTCTTTTTCCCTGTTGTTTTTCATTGGTTCGGCAGGATTTCGGCTAATGAAACTTTGCCGGATGAATCTTCTTCGGCGTTTTCTTATATGTTCCGTATTGACCGTTTGGATGTCACTTCTGTTAGCTTTTGTGTTTTCCCCTATAAGTGATATGTCGTTTTTTCATCCGGGCGGTTTGCATGGCTATTATTTGTTGGAGTGGCTTAAGGATAATATCGGATATGTTGGCGTAATACTTATACTGCTTGCCGGATTTATAATGGTTGCCGTATTTGTAAGCCGTCGGACAGTTCCGGCTCTGCAATCGAAATTGTCTTTCGGCGACATGAAACAGAAAAGAGAAAGCAATCCTCAGGAAGAGAAGAAAAACGAAGATGGCGGAAAAGGGAATCCCCCTAAAGAGGAAAAAGATTCCGGTGAAAATGAGGACGACGACCCTGATGAAGGGAAGGATGGCGTCTTTTTATATGGCGGGAAAGGAGAAGAATCAGATGTTAATGGAGGTTATAAGCCGACGAATGGCAACAAGCCGGACAAAGGCAATGGCGGCGCTTTCGGAGGCGAAGCCGGCATGATGCCTGGTGGCGACAACATAATCAATGGCGGCGGGTTTATCGTGGTTCCTCCGGAAGAAGACGAGCCTTATGATAATTCCGAATTGGGCGCTTATGACCCCCGTCTTGATTTATCCGCGTACAGGTTTCCGGAATTAAGTTTGTTGAAAAAATATGAACAGCCCGATAAACAAATCGATATGGCCGAGCAGAATGACAACCAGCGACGTATCAGGAAAACACTGGAAGATTTCGGCATTAACATCATCTCTATTAAAGCTACGGTAGGGCCAACCATCACGCTTTATGAAGTAGTGCCCGACAAAGGGGTGCGTATAGCTAAAATCAGAAACCTGGAAGATGACATCGCCTTGAGCCTGTCGGCCCTGGGAATACGTATAATTGCTCCGATGCCCGGAAAAGGAACGATTGGAATTGAAGTCCCGAACAAAAATCCGCAGATTGTATCCATGGAATCGGTTGTTGCATCCCGCAAGTTCGGCGAATCGAAATATGAATTGCCGATTGTATTGGGACGTACGATAACGAACGAAGTTTTTATGTTCGACCTGACCAAAATGCCTCACCTGCTGGTAGCCGGTGCGACGGGACAGGGTAAATCCGTCGGGCTGAATGTAATTATTGCCTCATTGTTATATAAGAAACATCCTGCGGAACTGAAATTCGTCCTTGTTGACCCGAAAATGGTCGAATTTAATATTTATGAAGACATTGAACGCCATTATCTTGCCAAACTCCCGGACATGGATAATGCGATTATTACCGATTTCAATAATGTAATAGATACCCTTAAGTCGCTTTGTAAGGAGATGGATAATCGTTATGATCTGCTTATGAATGCCCATGTCCGTAACATTTCGGAATATAATTCCAAATTTATAAGCCGTCATCTTAACCCCGAAAAAGGCCATAAATTTATGCCTTATATTGTAGTGGTGATTGATGAGTTCGGCGATCTGATCATGACTGCCGGCAAAGAAATCGAAATGCCGATCGCCCGTATTGCACAGAAAGCCCGTGCGGTAGGCATACACATGATCATTGCAAC
>JAIRKN010000212.1 GCA_031260095.1 Tannerella sp.
TTTTATTGTTTTTTTAATGGATTGGCATTTTTCATAGCGAATTATACGGTTTTTTCATTTGCAAAGCGTATATTTGCAGCCGTTTTATTATTATGGGTTACAGATAAATGATCCGTCAATGGGCGTATTCCTCCGGTTAAAGCTTAGTTCGAAGGAATACGTGCTTGAAATTTAGAGTTATAAAAGGAAGATGTGCGTTATGAAATTATATATACGATTGTTTTTTATATGCCTTTTGCTTGCGGTATATTTCCCTCAGCTACAAGGACAGAAAAAGAAAACAAGAAATCCTGATTATGAAAAATATATTGAGAAGTATAAAATGTTAGCTATTCAGCAACAACATGAATACAAAATCCCTGCAAGTATTATATTAGCTCAGGGGCTTTTCGAGTCGGGGGCCGGTAGCAGTCGCCTGGCGCGACTGGGGAATAACCATTTCGGGATAAAATGTAAACCGGAGTGGCGGGGTGGACGCATATATCATGATGATGATGAAAAAAACGAATGTTTCCGTACATACAAAACCGTAGAAGAATCGTTTATTGACCATTCCCTGTTTCTTGCCAAAAGGAAATATTATGTAACCCTGTTCGATTTGGATATACATGATTACAAAGGATGGGCGTACGGACTGCAAAAATGTGGTTATGCTACCGATAAATCATACGGCTCAAAGCTGGTCGGGATTATTGAAGCCTATGATTTGCATAAATATGATAAGGCAAGAGTTATAGAAAAAACGCCCCTTATTGACGATATCTACGAAATAAAGATCCATACGCCGTCTGAAACCAGAAAGCATTATCCGGCTGTCACCAACTGGAGGCGCAGGCTGCATGAAACAAACGGAGTCTATTATATCGAAGCGCAGGAGAATGATTCGTACGAATTTATCGCATACGATACGGGTATGAAACTGAAAAGACTGCTGAAATATAATGAAACAACAAAAGACCAGAAACTGAAAACAGGAGACCGGGTCTATCTTCAGAAGAAAAGAAAATATGCAGCCAGGGGCAACGGTCTGCATGTCGTTAAAAATGGAGAATCGCTACACGGTATCTCTCAATTGTATGGTATGAAATTACATTCATTATATAAGCTGAATAAAATAAAAGAGAGTTATACTCCTAAACCGGGAGATACGTTGAAGATCCGTAAATAAAAAAACAAGTCTGATATGAGTGAGCAGAGATATAACCGGCGTGGCGTGAGCGCATCGAAAGAAGAGGTTCACAACGCCATAAAAAACATCGATAAAGGACTTTATCCGAAAGCTTTCTGCAAAATCATCCCCGATATACTGGGAGGAGATCCGGCCTACTGTAACATCATGCATGCCGACGGCGCCGGGACAAAATCATCATTAGCCTACGTATACTGGCGCGAGACGGGCGACGTATCCGTATGGAAAGGTATTGCCCGGGATGCGTTGATCATGAATATAGACGACCTGCTTTGCGCCGGTGCGATCGACAATATCCTTGTATCAAGTACGATCGGGCGGAACAAAAGGCTCATACCGGGAGAAGTGATCTCCGCCATTATAAACGGCACAGAGGAACTGCTTTCCGAGTTGCGCAGTATGGGGGTCGGCGTTTATTCCACAGGAGGAGAAACAGCCGACGTGGGCGACCTGGTCAGGACTATTATTGTTGACAGCACCGTCACCTGCCGGATGAAACGCAGCCATGTGATCGACAATGCGAACATACGTCCGGGAGATGTGATCGTCGGCCTCGCGTCATACGGACAGGCCACCTACGAGAATGCATATAACGGAGGCATGGGCAGTAACGGGTTGACTTCCGCGCGACATGATGTTTTTGCAAAGTATCTCGCGGAAAAATACCCGGAAAGTTTTGACGCTTCCCTGCCGGAGGAATTAGTCTATTCAGGCCGGCTGAAGCTTACGGATACGGTTCATGACGTTCCTGCCGTTGATGCCGGAACGCTCGTCCTCTCTCCTACCCGCACCTACGCACCTGTCGTCAAGAAAATACTGGACGCCATGCGGACGGATATTCACGGTATGATCCACTGTTCGGGAGGCGCACAAACGAAAATATTACATTTTGTCGACTGTGTCCGCGTGATAAAAGACAACCTGTTTCCTGTCCCGCCGCTTTTCAGGATCATCCATGAACAAAGCGGAACCGACTGGGCGGAAATGTATAAGGTATTCAACATGGGACACCGTATGGAAGTGTACCTGGATGAAAAGAATGCCGAAGAGATCATCCGCATCAGTCAATCATTCGGTATCGACGCCCGGATTGTAGGGCATATAGAAACTTCCGGTCAAAAGGAGTTGATCATTAAAAGTGAATTCGGAGAATATTACTATCACTGAAAGCATGTCTGATAATCACACTATATTGCAAAAACTCGACGGCCTGGCAGGTCGTTTCGAAGAAGTGTCCACGCTCGTTGCCGACCCGTCGGTCATTGCCGATCAGAAACGCTACGTCCGCCTTACAAAAGAATATAAGGAGCTTGATCGCCTGATGGCGGCACGTAAAAGATATATACAGACGCTCAGGAATATGGAAGAAGCCCGGGAGATCCTTTTCGGCGAACAGGACCCGGAACTGCGCAAAATGGCAAGCGAAGAACTGGAATCAAGCCGGCAATATCTGTCCGAATCAGAAGAAGAAATAAAGCTTTTGCTGATCCCTGCGGATCCCGAAGACGAGAGAAATGCCATCGTCGAGATTCGTAGCGGCACGGGAGGAGATGAAGCGGCTCTCTTTGCCGGCGACTTATTTCGGATGTATTCCAAATATTGCGAAATAAAAGGATGGAATGTCGCTATTTCAAGTAGTAGCGAAGGCGCATACGGAGGTTTTAAGGAAATTATATTCACCGTATCCGGCGACCATGTATATGGTATTCTGAAATACGAATCAGGCGTACATCGCGTGCAGCGCGTTCCGCAAACGGAAACGCAGGGGCGCGTACATACCTCTGCCGCGACCGTCGCCGTGTTACCCGAAGCCGACGAGTTTGACGTTGAAATAAACGAAAATGAAATTAAATGGGATACGTTCCGCTCCAGTGGCGCCGGCGGACAAAATGTAAACAAAGTAGAGTCAGGCGTCCGTCTGCGTTATATGTGGAAAAATCCGAATACCGGCCTGGCTGAAGAAATATTGATTGAATGTACGGAAACACGGGATCAGCCGAAAAATAAAGAAAGAGCGCTCAGTCGCCTGCGTACATTTATATATGATAAAGAACATCAGAAGTATATTGACGATATCGCTTCAAGGCGCAAAACAATGGTTTCGACCGGCGACCGCTCAGCAAAAATACGCACTTACAACTATCCCCAGGGACGCATTACCGATCACCGTATCAATTATACGATATACCACCTCGCGGCCTTTATGAACGGGGATATACAGGACTGTATAGACCACCTGATCGTGGCGGAAAATGCAGAGCGAATAAAAGAAAGTGAACTGTGACGATGATAATGTACGAAAGACCGGCCTTATACGGCGAGCCGTTAAATAGCGGACGGAGGCGTAAAGATGCGATGCCGTTTGAGCCTGTAATGTAGCGAATGAAACGAATTAATCACCATCATCATGAATAAAAAAGAACTTTTTGAAAATATCAAACGTAAAAGATCATTCCTGTGTGTAGGATTAGATACCGATATAGAGAAAATACCGCCGCATCTGCTGAAAGAGGAAGATCCCGTTTTTACTTTCAACAAGGCGATCATTGACGCTACATCCGATTATTGTATCGCTTACAAACCGAACCTTGCATTCTATGAATGTGGAGGAAGCAAAGGATGGATCGCACTCGAAAAAACGATAGAATATATCAAAACCCATTACCCGGACCAGTTTATAATAGCAGACGCTAAACGCGGCGATATCGGGAATACCTCCGCAATGTATGCCCGGACGTTTTTCGTTGAGATGGAGGTCGACTCGCTGACGGTGGCGCCATATATGGGAGAAGACAGTGTCACCCCGTTTCTTGATTATGACGGGAAATGGGTCATCCTCCTCGCTCTTACATCCAATAAAGGATCCCACGATTTCCAGTTAACCAAAGACTGCGAAGAAGAACGTTTGTTTGAGAAAGTGTTACGCCTTTCACAAAAATGGGGAACCGATGAAAACATGATGTATGTAGCCGGTGCAACACAAGGCGGAATGTTCGAAGACATACGCAATATCGTACCGGATCATTTCCTGCTCGTACCGGGTATCGGGGCGCAGGGAGGATCTCTGGAAGAGGTCTGCCGCTACGGATTGAATGATACCTGCGGACTTATCGTAAATTCTTCGCGCGCCATCATATATGCCGGCAATGCGGAAGATTTTGCATTGAAAGCCGGAAGAGAAGCCCTGTCGGTTCGGAAAGAGATGGAACGCCAACTGTTTTTAAAAGGAATTATATAATCAAAAACAGGATTTATTTCATATAATTTTCCGACAATTCATTTTTTTGCTAAATTTGTGGGCCAAAAATAAGATCAAAAGCAGAAACAAGATTATGAATGTGTAATTATTTTGCAACAGAATATATAAAGTAATAAATAGAAAGAATGGAGTTTACGGCTCAACAAATTGCTGATTTTTTAAAAGGAAGTGTGGTCGGAGATCCGACCGCAAAAGTCAACAACTTCTCAAAAATTGAAGAAGGAATGCCCGGTAGCATTACTTTTCTTGCAAATCCGAAGTATGAACACTTCATATATAAAACAAAAGCAAGTATCGTACTGGTCAATGAAGACTTCACGCCGACTTCGGAAATTACGCCAACCCTGATCAGGGTATCAAATGCATACACCTCCTTAGCCATGTTGCTCGACCTTGCAGAACAGTCCAAGACCCGAAAAAACGGTATCGACTCGTCTGCATTTATCGCTCAGACCGCCCTTATCGGCGAAGATTGTTATATCGGAACATTTGCATATATCGGCGAAAAAACGGAAATAGGGAAAGGTTGTATAATTTATCCTCATGCGTATATTGGCGACCAGGTCAGAATCGGAGAAAATACCACCATATATCCACATGTCACCATATACGACGGATGTATCATCGGAAATAATTGTATTATCCATGCCGGAGCGGTGGTCGGTGCGGACGGATTCGGCTTTGCACCGGAAAACGGAACATATAAAAAGATCCCTCAAGTTGGAAATGTAATTCTTGAAGACGAGGTGGAGATCGGCGCCAATACGACGATCGACCGTGCCGTTATGGGATCAACCACGATTCATAAAGGAGTTAAACTGGATAATCTTATCCAGATCGCGCATAATGTGGAAATAGGAGAAAATACCGTAATGGCTTCGCAGGTAGGTATTGCCGGTTCAACAAAGATCGGAGCCAATTGTATGTTTGGCGGACAGGCCGGATTGGGAGGCCATATTACGGTTGGCAACAACTCGCAGATCGGCGCACAATCCGGAATCATCAGTAATATCAAGGAAAACTCACAAATCATGGGTTCTCCGGCAATCCCCATTAAGAAATTTATGCAATCCAGTATCATTATCAAAAAACTGCCGGAAATGTACCAATCTCTGAACCAGTTGAAGAAAGAGGTCGAAGAATTGAAAAAAAATAAACAATAAAGATATGCAGAAACAAAAAACATTAGCTTCTGAATTTTCATTGAAGGGTAAAGGGCTTCATACCGGACTAAACGTTAATATGACTTTCAAGCCTGCTCCCGAAAACCATGGATACAAAATAAAACGCATAGATATAGAAGGACAACCCGTTATTGACGCATTAGCCGAGAATGTAATAAACACACAAAGAGGAACGGTTCTGTCAAAAGGGAACGTACAGGTAAGTACTGTAGAGCATGCACTTGCCGCCCTGTACGCATGGGGGATTGATAATTGTCTGATTGAAGTAGACGTTCCCGAATTTCCGATCCTTGACGGAAGTGCGCGCTTTTTCTCTGAAAACATTGAAAAGGCCGGCATCATAGAACAGAATGCACCCAAAGACTATTACATCGTACGACATAAAATAGAAGTAAAGGATGAGAAATCCGGTTCATCGCTGATCATTCTTCCCGACGATCGATTTAGTATTAATGTATTGATTGAATTTGATTCTCCCGTATTGCCCAATCAATATGCTTCTATGATAAACATCAATGAGTTTCCTGAAAAGTTTGCCTCCTCACGCACCTTTGTGTTTGTCCGGGAAATAGAAATGTTGTTGCAGAACAACCTGATAAAAGGAGGTGATCTGGAGAATGCGATTGTTATCTACGACAAAGAAATGGAACAGGAGGAGATGAATCGTCTGGCAGATACATTGGGTTTACCTCACACGAATGTAAAAGAATTTGGATTTGTAAACGACAAACTGCCGGTTTTTCCGAACGAACCGGCCCGGCACAAACTGATTGACGTCATAGGTGACCTGGCCCTTATCGGGAAACCGATTCAAGGACATATTATAGCAACACGTCCCGGGCATAAAATCAACAATCAGTTAGCACGCTTAATACGTAAAGACATAAAGCTAAATGACGTACAGGCGCCTATATATAATACACTGGAAGATCCCGTTATGGACATCAACCGTATCCGTGAATTGCTACCACACCGCTACCCGTTTCTGCTGGTCGACAAGATCATAGAAATTGGAGGGGATTATATTGTCGGCATAAAAAATGTTACCGTCAACGAGCCGTTTTTCCAGGGACATTTCCCGCAAGAGCCTGTTATGCCCGGCGTATTACTTGTGGAAGCAATGGCACAGACCGGGGGCTTGCTGGTCCTGAACTCGGTCGACGAGCCGGAACGCTACTCCACTTATTTCATGAAAATCGACGGCGTAAAATTCCGGCAGAAAGTAGTTCCGGGAGATACGCTTATTTTCAGGTTGCAGTTGTTAGCTCCCATACGCAGGGGTATATCAACCATGAAGGGCTATGTTTTTGTTGGAGAAAAAGTAGTCTGTGATGCTGAATTTATGGCACAAATCATTAAAAACAAATAATCATGCATTCACCATTAGCTGTTATCCATTCGGATGCAAAAATAGGAAATAATGTGACGATTGATCCCTTTGCCGTAATTGAAAAAGACGTGATAATCGGAGATAATTGTCGCATCTATTCACACGCGACCATTTTAGACGGGAGCCGTATAGGATCGGATTGCAAAGTATTTCCGGGAGCCGTCATCGCCGGCATTCCGCAAGACCTGAAATTCGCAGGAGAAGAATCAATCGTTGAAATAGGAGATCGTACGACGATACGTGAATGTGTCACCGTCAACCGGGGGACAGCCTCAAAAGGAAAAACCGTAGTCGGGAATGATTGCCTGATTATGGCTTATGCCCATATCGCACACGACTGTGTTATCAAAGACCATGTAATTATCGCCAATGCTTCCCAACTTGCCGGCGAAGTAGTCGTTGATAACTTTGCAATCGTAAGTGGCGGATCGCTGGTCCATCAGTTTACGCGTATATCAAAGCATGTGATGATTCAGGGCGGATCCCGGGTAGGGAAAGATATCCCTCCTTATACGCTTATCGGTCGCGACCCGATAGCCTACTGCGGAATTAACATTGTGGGTTTACGCAGGCGCGGATTCACAAACGACCAGATTTTCCTGATACAGGATATATACCGGACATTATATACACGGGGACTTAACAATACGGAAGCGTTGAATGCCATCGAAACGGAATACGAACCAAGCATTGAACGTGATCTGATCCTCAATTTCATAAAAACATCCGAAAGAGGAATTGTCAGAGGCTCTATTGATAATTAAAAACAGAAAAATAAGTCCGTTTTTTTTATTATATCATATTTTATTTACATATTTGCACATCACTTTATTGACATAGTTATTATGGTATACAAATTTATATTATTGTCTGACGAGGTCGACGACTTTAAAAGAGTAATACTAATAGGTTCGCAGGCTACATTTTTTGATTTCCACAAAGAAATCATTAAAACAACCGGATACGAAGAACAGCAAATGTATTCGTTTTTTATTTGTGGGGATGACTGGAGTAAACAAACCGAAATCACGCTGATCGAAATGGATACGTCATCGGAAGAAGATAATTATGTGATGGAGCGGACGCTTCTCGAAGATTTACTCGAAGAAGAACACCAGAAGCTTCTTTACGTATTCGATCAATTGACAGAACGTGTCTTCTTTATTGAACTCAGTGAAATCATAACGGGAACATACCTGAAAGATCCGGTATGTATAAAAGCTACGGGAAATCCTCCGACACAGTTTATTGATTTTGATGTTGTTTCCAATGAAATCAACCCGGACCTGGATGAAAATTTCTACGAAGATGACGCATTCGACGACGAAGACCTGGAGGGGCTGAACGAAGGATCATTTGATGACGAATCGTTGAACGATCGTTTCTGAATGAAGATACTATTTGTTCTACTCGGGCCAACGGGTGTCGGAAAAACAGCATTAAGCACCCACATAGCCCGTCATATAGGAAGCCCTGTCATATCTGCCGATTCACGCCAGATTTATAAAGAAATACCCATAGGCGTTGCCGCTCCTTCATCCGAACAGTTAAACCTCGTCAGACATTATTTCATCGGAACACGATCTATCGCCGATTATTACAGCGCAAGTATTTTCGAAGAAGAAGCCGTTTCCTTAATAAACGAACTGCACAAATCACACCCCTGCCTGCTGCTCTGCGGCGGTTCCATGATGTATATAGATGCGGTCTGCAAGGGGATTGATGAAATGCCGACCGTCACTCCCGAAATACGTAATGCCTTATGGGAACAATATCATAAGGACGGCCTCTCTCCTATACTTGAAGAATTAAAAAATACAGATCCGGCACATTACCATGAAGTGGACCGCATGAACTACCGCCGTGTGATCCATGCGGTAGAAATATGTCGCATGACGGGAAAGCCCTATTCTTCTTTCAGGACAAAGCGGATCAAAGAACGCCCGTTTAAAATTTACAAAATAGGACTCACACGTGAACGCCCGGAATTATTCGAACGCATCAACAAGCGCGTAGACGAAATGATGAATGAAAACTTCGTGGAAGAAGCGCAGCGTGTTTATCCGGTGCGAAATCTAAATGCCCTGAATACCGTAGGATATAAAGAGTTGTTTTTGTATTTCGATGGAATTTTCACGTTAGAAGAAGCGATCGAAAAGATAAAGAAAAACACCCGTGTGTATGCACGCAAACAAATGACCTGGTTCAAACGCGACCCTCATATTAAATGGTTTCACCCTGACGATCAAGATG
>JAIRKN010000284.1 GCA_031260095.1 Tannerella sp.
AATAATTTTATCTTTGCACAATGAATAATCACCTAAAATTACACGACAATGATTAAAAAGATTCTGTTTATTTTCAGTTCGGCAGTTTTACTGCTTTTAACGGCTTGCGGGGAAGAAGTTTTGCCGCCACAGGCCGCCGGGCCGACGCCCGACGAAAACCAGTTGGCATGGCATGAACGCGAACAGTTCGCCTTCATCCATTTTACGACCAACACGTTTACCGACAAGGAATGGGGCTACGGCGACGAAGACCCGGCGATATTCAATCCCACGTCTTTCGATGCCGACCAGTGGGCGAAAACCATCCGTGACGCCGGCCTGACGGGCATTGTCCTGACGTGCAAGCATCATGACGGTTTCTGCCTCTGGCCGAGCGCATATACCGAACACTCTGTGAAAAACAGTCCCTTCCTCGACGGCAAGGGTGATGTGGTGAAAGCCGTGTCCGATGCCTGCCGCAAGTACGGCCTCTTCTTCGGCGTTTACCTCTCGCCGTGGGACAGGAACTATGCCCGCTACGCTTTCCCCGAATACGTCACGTATTACCGCAATCAACTGACGGAGTTGCTGAGTAATTACGGCGAAGTGTCCGAAGTCTGGTTCGACGGCGCGAACGGCGGCGACGGCTACTATGGCGGCGCCCGCGAGAAGCGGAAGATAGACGGCAACTATTACGACTGGCCGAATACGTACGCGCTTGTCCGCAAACTGGCACCCCGCGCGGTGATGTTCGGACCTACCATCCGGTGGTGCGGCAATGAAAGCGGCTATGCGGGCGAAACCAATTGGAATACGTATTCCGAAGACGCTCCTTTTGAAGGCGATATTCTCAAGCGGTTGAATACGGGCGACGAGGACGGCAAAGCGTGGCTTCCGGCCGAAGTGGACGTCTCTATCCGTCCGGGCTGGTTTTATCATGCTTCGGAAGATGACAGCGTGAAAACACCTGAAACGCTTCTTAAGATTTACCTCGAATCCGTCGGGCGCGGCTCCAGTCTCATCCTCAATCTGCCACCCGACCGGCGCGGGCTGCTTCACGAAAACGACGTGAACGCATTGCTCGGCTGGAAAAAACTGCTCGACGAGACTTTCGCCGTTAACCTCGCCGCAAACGCTAAAGCCAAAGCCGACACGTGGCGCGGGAAATCGCGGCAGTATGCCGCTACGAACGTGACCGACGGAGACGGCGCAACCTACTGGGCGACCGACGACGGCGTGACGTCCGGCAGTATCGAAATAGATCTGGGCGCGAAGCAGAAAGTAAACTATATCCTGTTGCAGGAATACATCCGTCTCGGTCAGCGCGTAAAAGCCTTCGATGTGGAAGCGAAGAGCGGCGACCGGTGGGAGAAAATCGCCGAAGGTACGACGGTCGGATACAAACGGATCCTCCCGCTCGGCGGTATCGAGGCGTCCGCCCTCCGCGTTCGTGTCAGGGAATCAAAAGCCTGCCCGCTGATTTCCGGTATCGAGGTATATTAGGAAGAATGGCTATGATCGGCAAATAATGCGCCGCCTCCACGCTGATTAAATCTATACTGTCTGAGCGGAGCGAGTTACATAGATTTTAGCCGACCGGGACGAACAGCTTAACGAGTGAAGCGCCCGAAGCATTGAAAGTGCCATTTAAGTGAAAGCAGCAGGCAAGCATATTTGAACCAACGGTCATCGACCAACGGGAGATAATGTTGCCGAACGCAAGCGCTTCAACGGAGTTGTTTTTTGGTTCTTTTGTAGCAAGACAAAAGAAGGAAGTGCATTGTTATTTTTTTGGAAGAGGAGGTATTCCTGTTTGATTACTTGATTTTCATGCGTTTGTTCCGGTTTTCTGATACTACAGATTGTATGTTTTGGTATAAATGCGTATATTTGACCGGGAATTTTAGATGAACTTTTGATGAATATAATTAAATTAGACATTTTATGAAAAAGATTTTATGGAGCAGCTTATTGCTTTTTTGTAGTTTATCCGTTGTCCGGAGTGTGGATATGCCGGAAAGGGAAACAGATGTGAGAGGGAAATGGCTTAGTTTTGAACATACGCGGAGCGAACCTAATTCGTGGTATATTTATCGTAAAGAGGTGACGTTGGCGGATATTCCGGGATCGCTTATTGCACGTATCGCGGTTGATTCGAAGTATTGGCTTTGGATCAACGACCGGTTGGTGGTGTTTGAAGGGGGGCTGAAACGAGGGCCTGCCCGGAATGCTACTTATTATGATGAAGTGGAAATAGCTCCTTATCTTACGAGAGGAGAAAATACGCTCGCTGTGCTTGTATGGCATTTTGGAAGGAATGGGTTCAGCCATGTAAATAGCGGGCAGGCCGGATTGTGGTTTGAAGCGGTTGCACCCGGCGTCGAGATCATTTCGGACGGGTCATGGAAAGGAATGATGTATGATGCTTATCAGTCTACGGATGCACCTCATCCGAATTTCCGTTTACCGGAAAGTAATATTCGTTTTGATGCGAGGCGCGAGATCTTGGGATGGAATAAAAGGTCGTTTGAAGGAAATATTCGAAGGCCGTTTATAATAAATGATGTGGCGGATGTGTCAATCGGACAGTTGGTGAAACGGCCGGTTCCCTTGTGGAAAGATTACGGACTTGCCGAATATGTGAGTGTTCGGAAATCTGCGGACGGCGATACTCTGTTTTGCCGCTTGCCCTACAATTGCCATATCACTCCGTACCTGAAGGTGAAAGCGCGCGAAGGCGTTATGATAAAAATGCAGACGGATAATTATCTGGGCGGCAGTGCGCCGAATGTGCGCGCCGAGTATATTACGCGCGAAGGGGAGCAGGAATACGAAAGCTTCGGCTGGATGAACGGGCATGAAGTCCGGTATGTAATCCCCGAAGGCGTTGAGGTGCTCGAAGTAAAATACCGCGAGACCGGGTATCATGCGGAATTTGTAGATCCGTTCCAGTGTGACGACCCGTTTTATAATGAATTGTGGAAGCGGTCGGCCCGTACATTGTACGTGACAATGCGCGATACCTATATGGATTGTCCCGACCGTGAACGCGCCCAGTGGTGGGGAGATGAGGTGAATGAGTTGGGAGAAGCTTTTTACGCATTGACCCCTCCGTCCCATCAATTAGCATTGAAAGGTATCCACGAATTAATGAACTGGCAGCGGGTGGATGGCGTTATTTTTTCTCCGGCTCCCGCAGGAAACTGGAACCGGGAACTGCCTTTGCAAATGTTGGCTTCGGTGGGGTGGTACGGATTCTATACGCAGTATTATTACAGCGCGGACAGTAGTTTTATTCCGGTTATATACGACCGTTTACACCGGTATCTGCACGAAGTCTGGCAGGTTGATCAAAACGGACTGGCCGTTGAACGTAACGGCGACTGGAGTTGGGGCGACTGGGGCGAAAACGTGGATATGGGCGTTCTGACAAATTGCTGGTATTACCTGGCGCTTAAAGCGGAGAGGGAATTTGCTTTGCAGTCAGGAAAAAAGGCGGATGCGGAAGAGATTCGTTCGATGATGGAAAAAATAGAGAAGAATTTTAATCCGAAGTTCTGGACGGGTACGGCCTACCGTTCTCCGGGATACAAAGGGGAAACGGACGACCGCGCGCAGGCGATGGCCGTGGTTTCAGGACTTGCTCCGGAGGATCAGTATCCGGCCTTGCTGAAGGTACTCAGAAAGGAATATCATGCCAGCCCTTATATGGAAAAATATGTGTTGGAAGCCTTGTTTATGATGAATAACCCGGAGTTTGCACTCGAGCGCATGAAAAAGCGTTATGAGAAAATGATGGCTTATAAAGAATATACCACTCTTTTTGAAGGTTGGGGTATCGGAGAGGAAGGGTTCGGCGGCGGAACGATTAATCATGCGTGGAGCGGCGGCGCGCTTACTCTGTTGAGTCAGAAAGTCTGTGGCATTGAACCGACATCCCCCGGATTTCAAACGTTTAAAGTCGCTCCTCAGTTAGGCTCTTTAAAAGAAGCTTCCGCTACCGTTGCATCCGTAAAGGGTGAAATTAAGGTTTCTGTTTCTGTGAAAGGGCGGAAGATGAGCGTTCGGGTCGATGTGCCGGAAGGCGTGAGCGCAGAGATTGTTTTTCCGAAAGGGAAACCGGTAAGGGTCACATCGGGAAGGCATACGCTTGAGCGGAATATTTGATTGGACGAGATTGCCGGGGGTGTTTTCTGTTTTTGAATCCGGCGGAAGAAATGATTTATCCGAAACGTTATGGCAAATAATCAGACTATAAAAAAGACGTTTCCTGTGCTGGAAATGAGTTGCGCGGCATGTGCGGGCAGGGTATCCAAGGTATTGAATAATCTGCCGGGGGTTGTGTCGGCTGTTGTTAATTATGCCGCCGCTACCGTTACAATTCAGTATAATCCTTCGGAAATATCTCCCGGATCTTTCCGGGAAACGCTTCAGGAAGCAGGATATGATCTGCTGATTGACGTTGAAGAGGCGGAACAGGCTCATGCAGTCAGATACCGGAAGTTGAAAGTGCGTACGGTCCGGGCAATCATTCTCTCCGTTCCGGTTGTTATCATCGGTATGTTTTTTATGGAAATGCCTTATGCAAATGAGATCATGCTGCTTTTGTCCATGCCCGTTGTTTTCGGGTTGGGAAGGGGGTTTTTCGTAAATGCATGGAAACAGTTGCGTCGTCGTTCCGCTAATATGGATACGCTTGTTGCGTTGAGTACGGGAATCGCCTGCCTGTTCAGCCTTTTCAATATGCTGTTTCCTGAGTTCTGGCTGTCGGAAGACCTTCATCCGCATGTTTACTTTGAAACGGCCGGTGTGATCATATCATTTATTTTATTGGGACGTTTGCTCGAAGAAAAGGCGAAGGGAAATACGTCTTCGGCGATAAAGAAATTAACAGGTATGCAGCCTAAGACGGTTACGGTCGTTGATGACGAATCAGGCGTACATAAAACAATCCCCGTCGACCGGGTCCGAAAAGGAGATATACTGCTTGTCAGGCCCGGCGAGCAGGTTGCGGTCGACGGCGTAGTTGTGGAGGGTAGTTCGTATGTAGACGAAAGTATGTTGAGCGGCGAACCCGTTCCTGTATTGAAGGAGAAGAATGCGAGCGTATTTGCCGGTACGATTAACAGGAAAGGGAGTTTTCGTTTCCGGGCGGAGAAAGTTGGGTCGGATACCATGCTGGCGCAGATTATACGTATGGTAGAGGAGGCGCAGGGGAGCCGTGCGCCTGTGCAGAAAATGGCGGACCGGGTTGCGGCTGTATTTGTTCCGGCTGTTATAGGAATTGCCGTTCTTTCTTTTATTGCGTGGTTACTCTTTGATCCTTCGAATGGATTTACGTATGGTTTGCTTGCTATGGTAACCGTTCTTATTATTGCTTGTCCGTGTGCGCTGGGATTAGCTACCCCCACGGCTATTATAGCAGGTATAGGGAAAGGGGCGGAAAGGGGGATCCTGGTTAAAGACGCCGGAAGTCTCGAAACAGCCCGGAATGTGGATACGGTAGTACTGGATAAGACAGGTACGATCACGGAGGGCAAACCCGTGGTGACAGATATGATATGGCTGAATGATGATGATCGTAAGAAGGAGGTATTCCGTCGCCTTGAAATGCTATCGGAACACCCTCTGGCAGAAGCTGTGGTTTATTATTTTGAAGGGAATGACGATTCATGTCCGCCTCTTTCTTTTGATAAGTTTGAAAGTATTAGCGGAAAAGGTGTTATGGGGATCATTCAGGAACAAACGTATTATGCCGGAAACCGGAGGTTGCTGGAAGATCATCATATAGAGGTGAACGAACAACTTGAGGAAGAGGCCCGGCTTCTTGTTCGCGAATCCAAAACCGTGATATGGTTTGCTCAAACGGATAAGGCGCTTGCCGTGGCAGGTGTTACGGATAAAATAAAAGATACGTCGATTGAGGCAATCAGGTTGTTATATTCTCAAGGGATTGAGGTCTGTATGTTAACGGGAGATCATGAATCTGCCGCGCGGGAAGTGGCAGAGAAATCCGGTATAGTGCATTATAAAGCGAACCTGCTGCCTCACGAAAAGGCTGAGTATATTAAACGATTGCAATCTGAAGGTAAAACGGTGGCCATGGTGGGGGACGGGATAAACGATAGCGCCGCTTTTGCACAGTCGGACCTCGGTATAGCAATGGGGAAAGGGAGTGATATTGCTATCCATGTCGCTCAGATGACGATTATCTCGTCAGACTTGACGCGAATACCCGAAGCGATAAGGTTGTCCGAATTAACTGTCACGACTATCCGGCAGAATCTCTTCTGGGCTTTTATTTATAATCTGACAGGTATTCCCGTTGCAGCAGGTATTTTGTATCCCATCAGTGGTTTTTTACTGAATCCGGCGATCGCAGGAGCCGCCATGGCGTTGAGTAGTGTCAGCGTCGTAATGAATAGCCTGAGATTAAAAAGGAAAAATATCTTAAGTCCGCAGGCAAGGGTTATCAGGGGGCTTTGGGATGTGTAAGGTTTCGCCTGTTTTTGCGATAATAGTTGGCGGAAGTGGATAAGATAAATTTATACAACACTTCCGTTGCACAGGGGCGCGTGGGGATTTGAGGGAATGCAGTAAAGAGTATGGAAAAGATATTTAAAATAGAAGGAAAGTCCGGGAGAAACGACTTTAGGATAAAGGAAGAAGAGCTATCTGCCGGCCTGCGTCCCGTGATGTTTGCGGGGACAGGCAGCGATGTCGGAAAAAGTGTGATCGCGGCGGCGTTTTGCCGTATTTTCAAACAGGATGGATATCATCCGGCTCCGTTTAAGGCACAGAATATGTCGTTAAATTCGTACGTTACACCCGACGGATTGGAACTCGGAAGAGCACAAGCCGTGCAGGCCGGGGCGGCAGGTATCCCCTGTCATACGGATATGAATCCGTTACTTCTGAAACCAACGGGCGATTGTATGTCGCAGGTTGTCCTGAATGGGCGCCAGGCAGGTAATCAGAGCGCACGGACTTATTTCTGCAGGCAGGGCAGGGATGAACTGGTACGCGAGGTACACGCGGCGTACGACCGTTTAGCGAAACGCTATCATCCCATTGTGCTGGAAGGTGCGGGGAGTATCTCTGAATTGAATCTGCGAAACGTAGATTTGGTGAATTTACCAATGGCGCGTTATGCGGATGCTTCGGTGATCTTGGTGGCGGATATTGACCGTGGCGGAGTCTTTGCAAGTATTTACGGTTCGGTAATGTTGCAAACGGAAGAAGATCGTCGTCTTATCAAAGGGATTCTTATCAATAAGTTCCGGGGCGATATCAGCCTGTTTACCGATGGGGTGGAGATAATTGAAAACCTGTGCGGCATACCTGTCATCGGCGTC
>JAIRKN010000057.1 GCA_031260095.1 Tannerella sp.
ATTATATATAATGTATTTCTAAAACCAACTGCAAAGTTAATGCTTATTTTTGAATATACGACATATGAGTTGAATTTATTTGCAATTTCTATATTATGGATATAGAAATATAAACCAATATCAACTCACTTGTGGTTGTGAAATGTCAGAGCAAAGAGCATGGCTATATTTCCTTACTCAAAACCGTGTTGTCGGACAAATGGTTGCTGCGAGTTGCTCTTCCAAGTCCCTGTTATCGTTTTCGTGCAACATGCAACCAAGTATTTTTCTGACCCTTGGCGGATAATTTTTCAAACCTCATTCAAGAAAAAGACTTGTTTTGCAAAAAATAGACAATCATTTTGTACCTTTGTTCCTGTAAAATTGAAAATTACGGCGTAAGAACCGTTTAAATATAACATAACGTTCGCTGAACGTCTCGACACGAAAACTGGCGATTTTCAAACAACCGAGATTAACAGGCGCAATGTTCATGCTATACACCTGTATAGCGTGGAATTGCCTGTTTCGGTTGTTGGGTATGCCAGTACCTCGTGTCGGAATAGTGTGGTTTCCACGCTTTTTCATTGGATGCAGGCGAACACAGTATTAACAAATAAATTGAAACAAAATGAAAAAGGTTAAAGTTTTCATCGCTGTGTCGCTTGATGGATTCATCGCTTACCCTGATGGCGGAATGGACTGGCTGGCAGGATTATCCGGCCCTACCCTTAACGAATTTAGGGACAAAACGTTTTATGATTCGATAGACACTGTCATTATGGGAAATGGCGCATATCGGGAGATAGCTTCGTTCGATATGGATTGGCCCTACAAAGACAAGGCTACTTACGTGCTTTCCCGTCGAAATGATAATTTGCCTCCGAAAGCAAATGTTTCGTATCTTACCGAGAATGTACTTGAAAGGATACGTCAAATCAAATGTCAGGAGGGTAAAGGCATCTGGCTTTTGGGCGGAGGACAAACGATACGGCTTTTACTGAATCACGATTTGGTTGATGAACTGCATCTTTGCTATATTCCGGTTATGCTGGGTGAGGGTATTCCCCTGTTTCCCTGCAAAATGAAGTCATCAAAATGGAAATTATCTGATAATAAGCCATTTGAAAATGGAATACTGAAGGTAGATTATCAACATATTGCGTAAGATATTTATTATCACAATGAAAAAAGGCTTGGAATGACTATCTTTGTACTTTTTTGAAGCATGGCGACGAATAAATGAGAGCTTTCCAAATTATAGAACCTTCTCCATTACTTGCTCCTTATATAAAGCAGTACTGGTTTTTGAAGACGGATAACGAACTGCAAACTGCGCGGCGAATTATCCCGAACGGTTGTGTTTGCCTGCACTTTCACAGGGGCGGGGCGATACGGTCACTATCTGATAATAAGCTTCAACCCAGTGCTTTCATTGCCGGACAGCAAAATGATTATTTAAACTTTTTACTGCCGGAAACGACCGATATTATTTCTGTCGTTTTCCAGCCTCATGGTGCGAAGGCTTTTTTCTCCATGCCCATCCATGAATTTCTTGGAGTAATGGCGCCGGTGGATGATATGGGCGATCCGGCGTTGTGTGAACTGCAAGACCGCCTGATGAATACGCTCGACAATCAGGCTTGTGTACAGGATATTGAGGCGTTTTTGATGAAACGTTTGCATATAACAAAGGAATATAATTACCGGAGAATGGACGCCGTTATCCGGGCTGTCGAGGGCGGAGAAATGAATGTCGATAATCTTTGCCGGACAAGCTGTTTGAGTTACAGGCAATTCAAACGAGTGTTTTTTGAATATGCAGGAATCAATCCGAAAGACTTCCTCCGCATTATCCGGTTTCAAAAAATGCTGTCGCTATGGCAGTCTCAACCTCAAATTTCGTTCGCTCACCTGGCGTATGACAGCGGATTCTATGACCAGTCGCATCTCATTAACGAATTTAAAGTCTTTGCGGGATATACACCAAACGAATATATCGCCCTTTGTGCGCCTTATTCCGATTACTTTTCAGGCACGCTGACCAAAAACGAGGCTCTTCCAATGTATTACAGATGGAGAAGAGGTATTCCGGGGAGAGCGCAATTTATAAACCGAGTATTCATAGTCGCTTATTAAGAGGATATTAGCGCGGTTATTAAGAGACTGTAGGTAAAAATGTCATTTTTTTCCAATCGTACTGTTTCAAACTGCACTACTTTTGCGCCTTGAAAATAATTCATAATAAAGTCTGGAGTTAAAATATGAATCCAATACAACAGGAAAATAATAATAAAAAAGGGGCAGTCAAATATATATTTAGATTGCTTCTTCAGCGGATAATTGGAATTGGGTTATTTTTTGCCGCTGCCGGAGGATTTAATAATATAAGGGGTATTGTGAATGTTTCTCTTTACCTTATTATCTCTATTGTTGCCTGCATTATAATGCTTTCAGGTCATCAGGAAACATTAATCGAAAGAGGAAAAAAACAGGATAATACAAAAAAATGGGATAAAGTTCTTCTTCCAATATATGTACTATTGGGTTATTACGGCATTTATATTGTTGCAGGACTTGGAAACAGGCTTCATTGGGACGTATTGCCAATAGAATGTTTTTATGTGGGGATAGGGATATATCTGTTTTCCTGTGTTTTTACGGTATGGCCGGTTATCGAGAATAAACACTTTGAAGCAACTTCCCGTATTCAAGAAAACAGAAGGCAAACTGTAATAAAGACCGGACCATATAAAATTGTCAGGCATCCCGGATATGCAGGAATTGTGCTATGGGCAATAGCAAGTTATTCAATGTTTGGGACTCTTCCGGTTGGGATTATCGGCTTGGTTATAATAGTAACTATTTGGATCAGGACGTATCTGGAAGATAAAATGCTGAAAAATGAATTGGCAGGATATTTGGAATATTCGCAGACAGTTAAATATAGACTATTGCCATTTATTTGGTGAATATTAAAAGAATAACAACAATATGACAATTGACCACATAGCCGTTTGGGTGGATGATATTGAATCAATACGACGGTTTTATTCAACGCATTTTGACGCTGTCAGCAATGAGATTTATCGGAATCCAAAGAAAAACTACACGTCCTGTTTTCTTTCTTTTGGGGAGAATAAGACCCGTATAGAATTGATGCACAGACCGGATGTAATGGATTCATCTTCGCCAAGAAATTTCACGAAAGGGATAACCCATTTGGCAATTTCAGTTGGGAACGTGGCATCAGTGAATGAATTGACGGAACGGCTACGGACGGAAGGCTATACAGTTCAGAGCGAACTAAGGACGACCGGCGAGGGTTATTACGAAAGTGTTGTGTTAGACCCCGAAGAGAACAGTATTGAAATTGTAGCGAATCAATTAGATTAGAGAATGGAGCAGTTTGTACACAATCTCAAAGAAAGCATCAATGCTAATATTCAGGATATTGAATTGTCGGAGAGTGATATCTGTCAGAAATCGTCGAAAATCATTCAAGTACTGGAAGTGGCTTTTGAGGAATTGAAGATTTTTATAGCAGACTACACCTTCAAAGACCAGACGGAAGAAATACTGTTTTTCAAGGAGATTAAGCCCGGACTGTTCAGCCAGTTAGTGTATCACAATAAGCTCTATACCATAGAGATGAGAACTCCGACGGGGAGCAGCAGCGATAAGCGTATTTACTGGGAAAACATGCTTGGACGGATAAAGTATTTTTTCGACATGAATTTTGAGTTTTACCATTATTATCGCTCCGGCAGTACTCATTTGGACAAATTCTACTTTCTAAGAGGGAAGCACGACATTCAACTCATTTTGGACAGTTTTTATTTTGAGCGGAATACAAAGTTTTCCACAAGTCATGATTTCAAAGTTTCTAAAATACTTGCCAACGAGATTCTGACTGTTTATCTGAACAATAAACTGTTGCGGCTGGAACAACATTCACAATACATTGCAGAGGATAATTCGGCATTTCTGAAAGCAAAACATACATGGACAGGCTCAAAAACCGACCTTGTAGAAATGATATACGGCATTTACGTCAGGCGTTGCCTGAACAACGGGCAAATCGAATTGAAAGA
>JAIRKN010000123.1 GCA_031260095.1 Tannerella sp.
ATGGTCGGCAAGAATTTCTTTCAATACGGATGTTTCAAATGGATTTACCCTCAGTAGGGCCGTAGCACGACCAAACAACGGTTCTTTGGAGTTCTGGAATATCTTGTGCATTAACGAATGAACGGAGCCACTTAAAAGCAAATTCATTTTGCTTTGATTCTTGTTTATATCCCAATAGTGCTGAATGTCGCTGTAAACCGCCGGTGCAATATTGTAGAACTCCTGAAACTCATCAATAATCAGATTAAAAGGCTGCGCTTTCGAAAGTTCCATCAAGAATTTGAAGAGTTCGCCGAAATTGTTTACCTCACCCAAAATAGGGAGGCCCAATTTGTCTTTTATTTCTTGTGCAAAGTCCTGGCATAAAAAACTCTCGGCTTTTCGTGCCACAAAAAAATAAAGCGTAGGTTGCCCTTCCGTAGCCTTTAATAACAACTGGGTTTTACCAATACGCCTACGCCCGGTTACAACCGTCATTTGAGCATTCTCTAATGACCTTTTTTGTACATCCCGCAGCATCTCTATTTCTTTTTCTCTATTGTGAAAATCCATCTTAATATTTTATAGAAATAAACAGTTCCGAAACACGCATTTCGGAACTGCAAATGTAGAGAATACTTTCGGAAAAAGCAACTATTTTACTTTATGCCGGTTTCGGGTCGTTACTCATCCAATATAGTGGCCCTCTCTTGTATTAGCATTTTGTATTTCTCTTTCATCTCTTGCGGCAAGAAAGATACCTTTTCGGGATCAATATCTCTTGGATTTGCTCCACCTTTTGCTCCACCGGAATCGGTTGAAATTTGCTGTTATTTGCTTAGTGGGTAAAAATAAAAACTCCCGATATTCATTTAATATCAGGAGTTTATTTCTTTCTGCTTTCGTGGTGCCACCAGGAATCGAACCGGGGACACAAGGATTTTCAGTCCTTTGCTCTACCAACTGAGCTATGGCACCAATTATGTTTGCGGGTGCAAAGATAGGAATTATTTCTTATGCTGCAAATCTTTTTGAAAAAAGTACTCAAAAAAATCACTTTTTTACTCCTTATGAAAAAAAAACGGAAAAACAATTTTTGTTCAATCCGTGAATATTTGCCACCCTTGCGCTTTCAGTTCTATATCTCCGCCGTCGCGTCCGACCAGCACGTTTCCATATTCAGGCTTTGTGATATGACCTATTACTTTTACTCCTTTCATTTCAGATATAGCGTCATGGAAGCCAAGGGGCGCCGTAAAGAGTAATTCATAATCTTCGCCGCCGTTAAGAGCCGCTGTGATAAGGTTCATATTAAATTCTTCTGCCATGACCGCTGTTTGATAGTCTACCGGAATACGTTCTTCAAAAATACGGCAACCGACATTACTCTCTCCGGATATATGCAATAGTTCCGAAGACAAGCCATCTGATATATCAATCATAGAAGTGGGTACTATTCCGGCTTCGTATAGTATCTCAATAATATCTTTCCTGGCTTCCGGCTTCAATTGCCTTTCCAGAAGGTATTCTTTTCCGCTAAAATCGGGCTGAAAATCTTTTTCTCCATTGAAAACACTCTTCTCCCTTTCCAATAGTTGTAAGCCCATATATGCCGCGCCAAGATCGCCGGATACACAGATTAGATCATTTTCCTTTGCACCATTCCGGTATACAACTTTGCCTTTTTCTCCTTCACCTAAACAGGTGATACTGATTGTAAACCCGGTCATCGAAGCAGAGGTATCCCCTCCTACCAGATCTACTCCATAAACATCACAAGCCAGTCGTAAACCGGCGTAATATTCCTCCAGATCTTCTATACTAAAACGTTTTGATATTCCTAAAGATACCGTTATCTGCTTTGGCTGTCCGTTCATGGCATAAATATCCGAAAAGTTCACAACTGCTGATTTATATCCAAGATGTTTCAGCGGTACATACATCAGATCAAAATGAACGCCTTCCAGTAAGAGATCCGTTGTTACAAGTATTTCTTTGTCCTTATAATCAAGTACGGCCGCATCATCTCCAACGCCTTTAAGCGTACTTGCATTTTTAAGTTCTATTTTTTCCGTTAAATGGCGTATAAGTCCAAATTCTCCGAGTGTTGAAATTTCAGTTCTTGACATTTATTTTTTGTTGTATATTAATGGTGGATATGACATGTTTTAATATTCTCGCATCAAAATCATCCCCACGTCCGAAAAGAAACTCTACGGATATAGGGAGATAATACAGAAACGGTTTCCATTCGTCAGGTAAGTAAGCTAAAGTCATCAGACGCATAGCATCTTTTTCGGTACAGATAATTTTACGTGTCGAAGACGTCATTTTTCCGAACAGGTTATCAATTTGTTGTATATCCGATTCTCTAAACGGATGATGATCTGAAAATTCACATACATGAATACTTCCAAAATATGATTTTAACCTGTCAATCAAAGGCTGAGGATTTGCTATTCCGGTGATTAACAAAATATCCTCTTCTTTATTTACCTCCGACAAGGAACACGGATGTAACCGTTTTGACGGAAACAACGGTTCTACCTTATGATAGGCGATATCTGAAAAATATAAACGCTGGTTTGCCATCAGGGAAATATTTTTCCCAATAATTCGTAATTCTATCGGATTAATACCTTTCCGGCATTTTGTAACCACAATGATATCGGCGCGATAAGCCGCATGAACGGATTCACGCAGATTTCCCGCCGGGAGGATAAAATCATCATAATACAAATGATTATACTCTGTCAGCATAATAATCAAAGATGGCGATACATAGCGGTGTTGCATGGCATCATCAAGCAATATGACATGAGGACGTTCTTCAAGCGGTAAGGCTAATAAACGTCGCATACCACGACGACGATTCCCATCTACGGCAACTATAACGTCCGGAAACTTACGTTTTATCTGACAGGCCTCATCACCTACTTCCTCCGCCGTACAATCTGCGTTTGCCAGGACAAAACCTTTGGTTTTACGCTTATACCCGCGGCTTAATGTAGCTACGCGATACTGCTGTTTCAGTAAATGAATGAGATATTCCGTAAAAGGAGTCTTCCCGGTACCTCCTACGGATATATTTCCAACACATATAACCGGAACAGAAAATCTTTCGGAAGGAAGAATTTCCCACTCGAATAACATATTACGTATGCCTGTTATCAGATAATAAATGAAAGCGAACGGCATAAGCAACATACGCACAAAAACATTCTTCCGGTTCATCGTTGCTTATAAAGCCTTGAAATCATAGGGAAGACGAGCCTGGATACCGCTTGCCTGTTTAATTGTTTTCAGAATCCGAAACAATTCCAGATCTTCTCCAAGTGCATTTCTAATGGCAGCAGATTTTATTTCACCCATTTGTTTCTTCAGGTATTCTGTGAACGGATCACTGGAACCGAGTACTGTTTTAACGCCGTAATCCGTGAGGCCGGCCAATTCAGCGGCTACTTCCACGGCACGATTAAGGTCGCCTATTTCATCCACAAGCCCCTTTTCCAAAGCCTGCTCGCCTGTCCAGACACGTCCCTGTCCCACATCATCAATTTCTTCTTTACTTAATCCTCTTCCTTCGGAACAACGGGTCAGAAATACATCATAAATATGCTCCACATAACCCTGCATCAGTGCTTTTTCATCATCGCGCATAGGACGTGATATATCTCCATAATCCGAATATACATTTGTTTTCACAACATCCGTCGTCAGATCCATTTTATCAAACAAACCCGCAGCATTCGGAAAAATACCGAAAACGCCGATAGATCCCGTAAGCGTATTTGCCTCCGATATGATTTTGTTCGCGGCGCACGAAATATAATAACCTCCTGATGCGGCAACATTTCCCATGGAAACAACGATCTTCTTATCTTTTCCGATATCGTTCACCTGTTTCCAGATCTGTTCGGATATATACGCGCTTCCTCCCGGAGAATTCACACGCAACACAACCGCTTTTACCTTATCGTCTTTTTTCAGTTTTATAAGTTCATCTACCAGTTTTTCCGTAATATAATTATCGTCGCTATACCGGGGAGTATTGTCCGAATCCATAATCTCGCCTTCGGCATATATAACGGCTATCTGATCTGTTTTTTTTACGGAGATTTTCTTTTTTATGTTCTTCATCTGAGCCATACCGATCATCTTTAGTTTCTTATCCGATTCAATACCTGTCAATTCTTTTATATAGTTTTCGGCGTCCTCACGATATTTTAATTCATCCACAAGCCCACATTCTACGGCCTTTTCCGCTGAAGAAAACATAAAACCCTTATCAATAAAATCATTGATATTATCTTTTGAGATATTACGTGCAGATGCGATATTAGCCACTATATTATTCCAGATTCCCTGCTGATAAGAAGTAATCTGTTCACGGTTTGCATCACTCAGCTTATCAAGCATAAACGGTTCGACAGCGCCTTTATATGTCCCCACTTTAAAAACCTGCATTTCTATTCCGGCTTTTTTCAGAATACCTTTATAAAAGGTTGTTTGCGACGCAAGTCCCGTAAGCTGTAACATACCTTGAGGATTCAAAAACACTTTATCGGCTACAGACGAAAGATAATATCCTTTCTGGGTATAATAATCCGCATAAGCGACAATAAATTTTCCGCTCTCCCTAAAATCCGTCAACGCGCGGCGCATCACATCAATGCCGGCCGTTCCGGTTGACAGATAAGAAACGTCAAGATATATTCCTTCTATCTTATCATTTTCTTTTGCTTCCTTTATAGCTGAAAGAATGTCTTTCAGGGAAAAAGGCTTCTCCAATCCGAACAAACTCCCGAATCGACTTTCGGATGTGA
>JAIRKN010000141.1 GCA_031260095.1 Tannerella sp.
GTCAGGTTTAATACGGTTGGTTTATCCGTAACGGCGTGATAGGATATTACGACTTCGTTGTCATCTGTCAGACGGTAAGTTATTGTTGTATCCAATTTACCGGGAAAACCTTCCTCGCCATCTGCCGAAGAATAGGTTAGTTCGACAGTTTGTCTATCTAATAGTTTCATATCCCAGACCACCGCGTTAAAACCTTTGATTCCACCATGCAGGCTGTTGGGGCCGTTATTCATCGCCAGCTTGTTGTAGACCACCCCATCTATGGAAAATCTCCCTTTGGCGATCCTGTTTCCGTAACGTCCGCATACGGCACCGAAATAAGGTTCTTCAGACGTCAGGTAATCACTGACGGACTGGTGTCCGGTCACGACGTCCGTTAATTCTCCGTTTTTGTCCGGGATCATGAGGGATACGATTTTAGCTCCATAATTCAAGATAGTTACTTCGGAGCCGTTTTTGTTTGTGAGTACACAAAGATTCGTCTCTTTTCCGTCAACTATTTTATGGAAATCAGCCAAAAGCAACCCGGAACGTGTCTGTTCATTCTTCATAAAGATTCTTTTAAATTGAGCGTAAAATTAGTGTTATTATTTGATATGATGCGACTTGAAAATATGTTTTAAAACATATTTTCAAGTCGTGTTCATGTAATTTTCTGACAATAAGACATGATGATAAACTATTTTTGTTTAAGTTTGCAGTCTTTTTATATTAATTGATAACATCAGATTTCATATTTTTGATCATGTGGACTAATAGAATAATGTGCGGGAAATGAGAAAATGTTTATATAATATATGTACGATCTGTTTGGCCGTATTTGTTTTATCCGGCAGGCAAGAGCTTTTTGCACAAATGACGGATCAATTATATATATCTGACAGCCATATAGATACTCTGCGCAAAGGGCAATTGTCTTTGGAGATAGACAATATATCTTTCTTCAAGAATAACGAATTTAATTCAACGGTTCAAAAAGGCTATACCTTACCTGGGTTTTGGTTGCAATTGAAAGCGTCGCACTATCCATTTTCGAATTTGAAGATAGAAAGCGGGTTCCATTCTATCTGGTTTTGGGGGAGTACACGGTATCCGGCATTTGCCTATAAAGGGATATCCACATGGAGTGGACAGGATTATGCAAATAATGTACACGTACTGCCTTATTTCAGGACTCATATTGCCCTTTCGAAAAATGTTGATTTTGTTTTAGGAGATATTTACGGCGGTTCTAACCACCGGTTAATAGAGCCGTTATATAATCCTGAATTAAATCTGACGTCCGATCCGGAAACCGGTTTGCAATTTTTATATCATTCCAAATGGCTTCATTTTGATATGTGGGTTGACTGGATGACGTATATCTATAAATTAGATACCAAACAGGAGGCATTTGTGGTCGGAGGATCTGCCCGTTTTATGGCAAATTCCCCGGAATCTCCCTTTCATGTTTATTTTCAATTACAGGGTTTAGCCCAGCATAGAGGAGGGGAGATTGATGTTACAAACGAGGACGTGCAGACTATATTGAATAGCGCGACAGGTATGGGGATTACATGGAATATCAATCGTAAATTCCTTAAACATGTCAACGCGGAGTTTGATCTGGTTGGTTATAATTTCCCCAAAGGACACGTATATACATTGGATAAGGGAGTTGGTTATTACGCGAAGCTGGCTGTGCAACTATCCGATTTTAATATCAGGACTTCTTATTGGTCTTGCCGGAATTTTATGTCGGTTTTCGGAAGTGCGTTTTATGGCTCCGTCTCGACAAAAGAGAGCGGTATGTTGTATGAAAATCCGGAGATGCTTTATTTGGGAGCTGATTATATATATCCTTTAAGTAAAGGTTTCGCTTTTGGTATTAAAACCGAAACCTACTATTATTTATCAGGGAAAATGTATCATCCGGTAACGGGACTCTATGCGCCTACTGCTTTTGGTTACAATATAAATTATTCAATAGGCGTATGTTTACGGATTAATCCTTCGTTTTTATTGAAACAGTATTAGCATTTAGGGAGATAAGAAATAATTCGAGGCTATCATCCGGCCCTAAGCCGAACTTTTTCTTCAGGCGGTAACGAAGTCCGTGTACGGATGCCTGTTCAATAGAAAAGCAGGCTGAAACTTCTGCAATTTCCATGCCTATCGTAAAACAAATGCAATATTTAATATATTGTACCGATATATTGCCGTCGTATCTGTCTTTAATGTTCTTGACACAGGCTTCGTTTAAATGGCAGAGTTTTTCAATATAATTTTTTCTATTTTTCAAGTGTTTATTTATGAGTTGTTCCAGGTCTTCTTTGATGATTTCGTACATGGGGAGTTCTTTCGAGTTATCATATCCGGCACACATCAGATTTTCGTATTCCGCCGTCTTTTTTGCAAAAAGTTCGACTTGTTCGTCAAGTTTTCTTTTTTCTTTTTCCAGTTCCTCCAGTTCTTTACTTTTTCCCATCAGCTCCATTTCCTTTAGATGAAAATCGGACAGTACATCATATTTTTCAAGTAAAGCTTTTTCCGCCTGTTCATTTTTTAGTTTTAGTCTTAATTCGGCGTCTTCTTTTGCTTTT
Organism: Tannerella sp.; assembly: GCA_031260095.1. GTDB lineage: Bacteria > Bacteroidota > Bacteroidia > Bacteroidales > Tannerellaceae > Tannerella. Next base: position 2,583 of record JAIRKN010000141.1, read on the forward strand.
TTCTCCAATGCCGTAAGATGTTCTATATTTTTGCGCTTCACGTAGAAAAAGGCTAACAGCAGAATAATGGTAATAAATAGAAGTATACAGATAACGGTTATAAGCGCAGAACGTTTTTTATAGAATTCATTTTGCGTTTTGAGATTGGACACTTCGGCATTTTTCGTTTCTGTTATAATTTGAAGTTCAATCGTTTTTATTTCATTATTATGTATTTCGAGTTCATAATTGCTTTTTAACTCCTCATACTTTAATGCGTTCTTATAATCGCCTTTCGTTTCGTTTATTTTGCTTAACAGGGTATAATTATTTGCGTACAACTCCTGATATCCGAACCTTCGGTAATTATCAATCAGTTCATTGGTTATGGAGGCTTGTAATTCGGCTTGTTCCATATTCTTTGCGGCATAATAAACCAAGGATTGCACATAGGATATGCAGATATACGGAAGCGGATCCGTTTCATTTCCGGCAAGCTCTTCAGCACTTTTAATATGTTGGTTAATAACTATAAAATCCGGATTTTCCCTTTTTAATTCATATTCTGCAATTTGTATATGAGTCAGACTGATAGGAATATCCATCTCCATATCCTTTAATTTACCGGATTGGTATAATGCGATTGATTTGTTTTCATATAACAGTATAGTGTCCAATAACGCTTCATTCAGGGTTTCGCTATATCTTACTTTATATAAAGAGGCGTAGAGCGCATTTATGACAAATTTTAATTTATACTCTCCGGGTAAGGCTTGTTGCAGTTTCTCCGCTTTTGCCAATAATTGTTTGATAGATACGGTATCTTCCCGTATGGACGCTTCTTCCGTAAGCGCCAGAAGGATATCGGTTGCCGGATCCGGGTGGTTTTCGAGTTGTTTGTCGTAATAAAGCGACCTGTATAAATAATCATACACATCCTCCTTATGGTTATAATCTCTATCCGGTTTATTGTTTTCGCGGATCAGTTTGTAGATAGAGTCGATGTCTGACATATCGAATATTCTTTCGGGGCGGGCCGCATTTGTCTGTACATAGGGAAGCGCATAGATAAAAAAACAAAATATCAGGTATCTTCTTTTCATAATGAATTATCTGCTACCGGGTTCAAATTTGTTTGTCACTTTCGCAGAAGATAATGTATTATTCATCTTACGGAGAAAAATACCCAGGTCGTCATTGGCGTCCAATCCGAATTTTTTCTTTAACCGGTATCTTACCATGTGTACGGAAGCCTGTTCTATGGAGAAACATTCTGATACCTCTCCGATTTCCATTCCTATGGCAAAGCACACGCAATATTTTATATAGGGTATGGATAAATTTCCGTTGTATGTTTTTTTAAGTACGGAAATATATTGTTCATCCATTCGTCCCAGCGATTCAATATAGTCCTTTTTATCCGGGAATTTTTTAATAATGAGCCGGGTTATATCTTCTACAACTAATTTATTCAAGGATTCTTCCGTCTTGATAGATTCCTGTTTTTTATCATTTATGTGTTCGTATTCATTTATCTTTTGTGTATAAGCTTCAATTTGTTTGTCAAGGATTTCTTTATCTTTCATCAATTGTTCCATTGCCTTGTTCTTACCTTCCAGTTCCATCTCTTTGAAGTGGTAGTCCGACAGTACTTCATACTTTTCCAATTGCGCTTTAACGGCTTGTTCCTCCTTAATTTTGAGATTAAGTTCCGCTTCTTCTTTTTCCGCCTTCATCAAAGCCGAACGGCGTATTATACTTTTCTTCACAGTATAAAACCACAGCCAGAGCAATACGATTGCAGTAACCATCAAAAAGGCCACCAATATTAACATACTGGTTGATTTTATCTGGTTAGCATTTATAATTTTCAACTGTTCGATTTTGCGTTCCTCTTTTTCCGTATTATATAAATATTCCAGTTCGCGTGTTTCTATATTACGCATTTTCAACTTCAGATTATTCTTTATCCTGTTATACTTCAATGCCCCTTCGTAGTCGCCTTTCGAATATAAGATTTTTCCATGAAGGCCGGCATATACGGATTCGTCGGCATAAAATGCTTCCGGAGGATACATCGTACCGCCTTCTTTTACCTGTTGCAGCAAATAATTTTCGGCTTCTGTAATTTGTCTTTCTGCTTCGTCGTATTTTTTTTGCTCAAACAGGAAGATCGCTTCCGTATATTTTATCCGGCTCACGATATATGTATCATCCGTATACCCCATCGACTTAGCCTTTTCTATACATTCTATTATATAATCCCAGTCCGGTTCCTTTATTAGAGAGCAATATTCGGCAATCAGAAGCCAGGATTGCAATATATCATACTCCAATTCATCAGGCAACTCATTTTTATTCGAATAAAAAAGTTCGACACGTTTTTTCTCATAAAAAATAGCCGAATCAAGCATAGACTCCCGTTGATATGTATCAAAATACATATAATATAAATCGGACTTCATAGCGCTTAATGAAAAATCAAGGAAAGGAGAATATTCTTTTTGCAGAAGGATTTCTACTTTTCGAATAAATCTATTCGCGAATACAGTATCCGGTTGATTCGCCATATATACGGATATATTATAGATATAGTAGCTTATTGTCTGTATTTCCTGGGATATCGAGTCATAATAATCAATTGCCTTTTCAAACTGTCTATACCCTTCTTTCTTTCCGTAAGGTACATTAATAGACTGTGTTCCCTTTGTGTAGTGGTATCGTGCCAGAGCTAAAGGATTGGTTGCATTCTCCGCATAAATATCGGCCGAATCTATATACAGGTTAAACAATGTTTTATCGTTCCATTC
>JAIRKN010000258.1 GCA_031260095.1 Tannerella sp.
GTGCCGGTATAATCGCGATAAGATAGCGATGTGCTGGTGTAGATATTTTCAATTGCATCTTCCGGCGAAGCAAGGTCTTTTAAACCGGGAATATGTTCAGCCACAAGATGAATACATGACCCGGCTTTCTGATTTTTATAGGACCGGTAGTCTTCTCCGCGACGACCAATGGTCGTCGCAGCCCATCGTTCAACTTCGGGCCAATACATCGGAGTGAGAATATCTATATTACGTGTACAGGGAGAATCGTCTTCCGGTACTTGAAACGAAACAAGCGCACATGTATTTATATGATCCGGTTTATATTCTGCGTATTGCCAGACGTCATCCATTTTATATACATAGATATTACGGTTTTGATACGGTACTGTATTTTCTTTTAATGCAATATTAGTCGTAAAAATTCCGAACGTATTCTCCAGATTATTTATTCTTTTACGATATATATTTCGGATAAGTCTGCTTTCGGTTATTAACGACTGGGCTACTGCCGGATGTGTATTGGCTATAAAATAAGTGGCCTCTATACGTTCAGCACCGCGATCCGGGTCGACCACCGGCCCGGAAGTCAGGTCAGGAGAAGCATCTGGAAAAGATTCGTTTTCCCGCAAGGCGCCATTCACCTCCGCTGCGACAATCCTGCCGTCTTCTTCGATAAGGCGCGTCACTTCGACATTCACACGCACTGTTCCTCCCTGTTTTTCAATACTTCTTATAAGTGCATCGGCTATTTGCGAGCCTCCTCCCTTCAATCGCCACGCACTCTGAATATAGGAGCTGTTTATCTGGGCAAAAATATATAACGGCAATGTCTTCGGATGTAACTCCATTTTAAGAGATGTTCCCGAAAGGACATTCCGGAGCAAAGGGTCGTCGATCGCCGATGTAAGATAATCGTAAGCAGACTTTGCAAAAAGAGAGGTTCCATAGACGTCTTTTTCCTCTCTTTTCTCAAAACTGTCGAAGATATGATCCGATACATTGCACAGAAAATCCGTATATTTTTTCAGATTCCGGCGTTGATGAGGAAACTGCCGGGAAAGCGTTTCCGTGAAATGTTCATAACCGTTTGCAAACAAATATGATTTGTTATCTATGATAACTTCATCAAATCCGTGTTCATCCATTCGGTACCAAGGCAAATTCATCAGTCCGAAATAATCAAAAAGCCGGTGCAGGGGTTGCCCTTCATCAAGACCACCCACATAGTGAAATCCTGTATCAAACGTATATTTTCCACGACGAAAAGTCTGCATACACCCTCCCGGACGGCTTTCTTTTTCAAGTATGCACACATTCAGACCGTGCTTTGACAGGATATATCCACATTGCAATCCGCCAAGACCTCCCCCGATTATGACAACATCATATTTTGCCATACCTTTTCTTTAATATATTACGATACTTTGTCTTCATCAGAAGCCTGAACAGGAATGGTTGTAGAGAGTAAGTGATAAGAATGGTAGAAGTCATCCCGATAAGAGTGGCGATACCAATAGAAGAGAGCGCCGGATGTCTGGCAAACATTAGTGATGAAATACTGATAATAAGAACGACAGCCGATAAGAAAATGGCAGTCTTATGATACATCAACAGCTTTTTATCGCCGCCTTTTACATCCACAAGTAATCCTTCCATCACAAAAATACTGTAATCTACGCCAATGCCAAATATAAACGTCGATATGACGATATTGATCAGGTTAAATTGTAATCCGAGTATTGCCATTACACCAAGAACAATATACCAGCTCATACTCATCGGAAGAAACGCTATGACAGCCAACGGTATACTCCTGAACGAAAGCAACAATACGACAAACACAAATAAAGAAGAGATCCCCAGTATCGTGTTAAAATCATCATGCATTAATTCTACCATATTGGTGGTATAATAAAAAGGATCTGCAACGATCACGCCCTTTTGTGCAGCCAGTAGATCATTTACTTTCCGCTGATTTTCCGCTTCCAACTGTACGGAAGTATAAACAAGGTACATTCCCTGTGTATGTTCTATCATATTAGCCATCAGTCCTTCCGGCAAAACATGCGTTTCATAAATGGAAGAAGGCGGATAGTCTTTCGTTATCATTTCAAAAAACGGATCAAACATGGCAGATTTGAACTTATTCGCCTCGCCCGCCGCAATCACATTACGCTTCAGTTCATTTACCCGTCCGGCATTCCAATAATTCTTCCATGCTGAAATACGTTTTTCCTGTTCCGGCTTCGGAAGCAATATGACGGATGATTTTGTATAACTCTTTATTATACCCGCTGCCTGAAGCGAATCACAGATGCGACTGACCGTCATATTACAGATAAATGCCGAATCCAGACTTTCCGACGTTGCGGCATAATTATTTACGGCCAGACCTTTCGACGTTTTTTCTGCATACAATTCCATAGAACGTATAACGGCCGGCTCATAATATCCGATATTTCTGAGATTTGCATCAAATTTCACATTAGATGAAGTAAACAGACTCGCAACAAAGACGATCAGTATCACTACTATAAGCCATACCTGACGATCAAGCGGATGGGAATTGATTTTTTCGAGTATCCGAAATGCCTTTTCAAACCGGCGATTCTTTACAATGTCAAAGATATGGGGAAGAAAGAGCAGGCTGGCTATCGTAGTCCCAACCATTGCCAATGACGCAAAAAGCCCAAAATCACGCAACAGTGCGGATTGGGTAAACAGAAGTCCCATAAAAGCGCCGATCGTAGTAAGACTTCCTAATATAACCGGTTTTACCTGATCACGTAAGACATATACCGGATCGGTCAAATATTTAAAGTGCGTAATAACATGCAGACAATAACTCAATGCGACTCCAAGCACAATTGCACCGATACCTAATGCCATCAATGACATCATTCCCTGTAGCCGGAACATACATGCCAGCGCAAAAAAGGCGCCATAAATTACAGGTAGCAGTAACATCGGTAATGTTGATTTATTACGAAAACAGATCATGATAAGCAAACAGGCAAACAATAGTGAAACACCCATTGTCAAAACCAAATCCTGTTTTATCTGTCTTGAATTGAAAACACTTTGCACCGGTGGTCCGTGAAAAAGGACTTCGAGATCCGGATAAACCGTCTCAAGCTGCCGGATGGAACGTTCTACCTTTTTTACCAGACGTGTGCCGGCTTTCGAATCAAATGAGATAAAATCAGGAGAAATAAAAACAAGTGCGACTGTTGTATCCGAAGTAAACAAATGGTTACCATACAAAGCATAATTACCACCCAGCAGCATACCGGCAACGCCATCCGTATTACCAGAAGCGTCTGTTCCACCCCTACCTCCCAATAGAAACAAAGAACGTAAATTTATCGGATCATAACGCATGATGCGATAAAATACGGCGCCTTCGGGTGAAGATACCTTTTCCAGATTAGCTTCCATCTGCCGGTAGATCTGCTCCTTACGGATCAGCGAATCGATACCTTTATAATATCCGAAATCCAGCAGCATGGGAACATTTTCCAATACATAAGACATCACCTGTTGTTTTATCTCCTCCTCTATCTTATACAAGATATCCCCGACGTCGCGATCCTCCGCATCATACGACAATAATGAATCAACAAACACATCACTTGCTTCAAGCAAAATATCCGGACCGGTATTGCCGGATTTTGATACTATCTGGACAAATATTTTGTCTTTTACCTTCAATTCGGAAAAAACAAGACCTTCGGCTTTCGTATGATCCGTCGAAGGTAACAGTTTGGAGATGTCTTCTTCGTATGTAAGTTTCAGCCCGAAGAATACAAACCCTCCAAAAGATAAAAACAGCAACAAAAAAAGCGCTGCTTTCCGTTTTCGAAAAAAATTGAATACGTTAATAAAAAAAATTGTCATTTCACAGGAGTAAGTTCACCTTTAAAGTCTATGTATCTTGTCGTATCGTCACATACCATCGCTCGAACCTTATATACATCACCCGCCCCGGACAATTGCATACGGATCTGTAATTGCGGGGTAGCTTGCGGAGTAATAACGGCAGACCATCTGCATTGAGAGATATAACCGAGAAAGAGATGTTTCCCGGTCAGTTGTTCGGCACATTCTTTTATCATTTGGATATTACATACGCCGGGAGAAACAGGATTACCCGGAAAATGACCGGTATATGCTTTATATCCGGGCAACAATGTTATACAGAATAATGACTCATCACCTTCTGTCGTTTGATTGTCAATTTTAAAATAATCATTGAGAAGGGTTATCATGTCTTATCAACTTTCCATTATGACGGTTTGATATAAATCTTCATCTGACACCGGGCTGCCACCTCTCTGTTCACTTTCGTTTCCGCAGTGAGCAGAGATACGCCAAGCGCCTCGGATATAATACGGATATGCGTTTGTAATTCGTCGCCGGTACGCGGTAGAAAATGGATACGGAACTTCTTCACTTCAGCAATATAACCAACCGGGACCGGTTCGTTTTTCACTTTTGCCTTATAACCGGCGTAGGCCGAGGCGGATTGTGCGATATGCTCAATCAGTCCGGGCTCCGTCAAACAATTCCCGCTGCAAAACAGATTCTTATCCGAGACGGTCAGTCCCGTATCCGCTTCCGAATCGGTTGCTCCGTAGAACGTATCAATCATGATCATCGGATCGCGTTGCGGGATAAGTTCCTTGATCCCTTCTCCTTTAATTTCTGCCATTTTCACTTTTGTTACATACGTTCATAAATGAAATCATATAATGATCCGAAAGTCTGAATACCGGCAACCTCCGCTCCCTTGATGCTGACGCCGAAGGTTTCTTCAATTAACGCAACCATATCGACAAGGCTCAGACTGTCAAGTTGTAATGATTTCTTAATATTAGCATCCGCCGTAATTCCATTCACTTCCACTTCAAACTCATCCGCCAGGACTTCGTTGATCTTCGCTATTAATTCTTGTTTTTCCATTGATTGATTCTTTTTATTTATTTGTTTTCTTATCTCTATTTCCTGTTATTTTTAACAGAGATGATCCGTTATAAATTTTTTACAATAAGCGTAGAATTTGTCCCGCCAAATCCAAAAGAATTAGACAGGAACATATCAAACTGTTTTTCGACGCGCTCAGCAGGTATATTTAATTTTTCCGAAGCTTCATCCGGATGTTCAAAATTTATATTCGGAGCGATAAAATCATTTTTCATCATCAGAATGGAATAGATAATTTCGCTGGCTCCTGCCATCCACATTTCATGTCCCGTCTGCGATTTGGTAGAAGTGACTTCCGGCTTATAATCACCAAATACCGAATCTATTGCGCGGGCTTCATTCCGGTCTCCCACGGGAGTGGAAGTGGCATGTGCATTGATATATCCTATCCGGCGTATATCAATGCCGGATTCGCGGATCGCCATACGAAGCGAACGGGCAGGCCCATCCACATTCGGCACAGAAATGTGATCGCCGTTTGATGAAAAACCATATCCCAAAATTTCGGCCAGAATAGGAGCGCCACGTTTTACCGCTGTTTCATAATCTTCAATAATAACAGTCGCCGCACCACCTCCCGGAACTAATCCGTCACGATCGCGATCGAAAGGACGTGAAGCTTTTACCGGTTCGTTTTCACGAACCGAAAATGCACTTATTCCATCAAAACTACCTATGGAAAATGGATTAACTTCCTGCGCCCCCCCACAGATGACCATGTCCTGCAAACTATTTCGGATCAACAAGGCTCCTAATCCTATCGCATGTGACCCACTCGCGCAAGCAGCCGAAACCGTCATATTCATCCCTTTCAATTTGAACAGGCAGGAGAGATTCATGGTCACGGTAGAATTCATCGACTGGAAGATCGCTCCCGAACCGATAAGCGTCGTATCTTTCTTCTCGCGCATCGTATCTACGCTTTTCACTACCGCATCGGCACTACTGTCATTTCCATAAAAAACACCTACTTCGTGAGAATCCATATAATCCTGATCCAATCCGGCATTAGCCAATGCCTCGGCAGTTGCAACGTATGCATATTTTGCCTGTTCCGGCATAAAAACCCGCTGATTCCTACTTAAGACGCCTTTCAGGTCAGGTATTTCAATCTTAGCAGTCAACGCCGAACGAAATCCCATTTCCTTACGGACAGGATCAAAAATAACGCCAGACTTACCGTTGTATAATGAATCCTGAACCTCCGCCAGATTTTTACCAAGACAAGAATAGATCCCCATTCCTGTTATAACAACTCTTCTACTCATTTTTATTTAATATATTATTTAATCTTTTCTCTATTTTATTCCGAAGTTCAGCCAGCGAACTTATTTGCCCTGCCCTGTCAGCGTTCCGGTAACGAATATCCTGCCATGTACGAACTGCGCATCTCCAATAATACCATGCAAAAAGGCCCAACCATGGCAGCATGAACACATAAAAAACGGAGATCCAAATATTCACAAAAAACAAGGCCCATATAAAAGACAACGTATAGAATACGGGTATTGTTATCAACACGCTTATTCCGAACAGGAAAGAATTGTAAAACATCTTATCCTTCACACGACGCATAACAAGCGCAGGCACTTTGTAAATAATAATATTGGGCCACAAAGAAAATAACCATACCGGTAACAGTGCCATCATGGCAAGAATGGAAGCAATAATCATACCCCAACCCGGAGCCTTTTCCAGATGATTCTCCCGTATTTTCAGTTTCTTTATTTCCTCCTCAAGCATCAGGGCGTCATCATAAATTTGCTGCACTGATATGTCACCATCGGATTTTGCCTTATCTAACGCCTCAAAAAAAGAGCGGTCGGAAAGCAACATGTCAGGCAGATAGTCTACGCGAAATCCGTGCTTCGCAGCATATTTCCGCCCGTATGTGTTACGTAAGAAATCAATCGCCCTGTAATTATCGGAATCCGTGATATTCAGCATCAGACCCTCTATCTGCTCTCTTACAATAGCATTTACTTGACGTTGAGCGGTACGGGGTCTTGTCTTATAAAGCTCGTAATAAGGCTTTAGCGATACAGGCATTCCGAATTTGATAAGTATATCCTGCTGGATATCACAATATTCGGAATAATGATTACACGCAGGAAGTATCCATATCTCCGTCTGAAAATTATCCAGTTCTGCCGCTTCAAAAGCCAGTTTCATATAACCTAATGAAAAATCGCCCAGCCAGCGTTTATCCTGATGCGTTCCTTCAGGATACATCAATAAAGTCCGACCACTTACAAGTTCTTTCTCCGATACGTTAAATATCTCTTTGTTCTTTACCAGTGACGCTTCACCCTCAAAACTCAAACGATAAGCGGGTAACAAACCCATCTTACGTAAAATTTTACTGATCAGAGGATGTACGGAAAATACATCCGCGCGCGCAATAAAATTCAATTTCCGGTCTTTAAATGCAAATAAAACCCCTAAAGGGTCACATAAACAATTCTGATGATTCGAAGCAATCAGGACCGGTATTCCGTCTGAAGGAATATTTTCCGTACCGATTCGATAAATATGCCTGTAAAATAATGTGTCATGAATAAAACGTACGTATGCACGAAACGTACGATAAATCCATCCCTGTCTGCTTTTTCCGCTGTTCATCATAAACTGTAAAATTAACCAAAATGACAGCAAAGGTATAAATATTTATAAAAAAACCACATCCCACAAGATATTTACGTACACAATTTACATTTTTTTTGCTATATGCAGACCGTAATTTGCGATTTTGCACTAATCTCTTTACCTTTGCCCCAAAATCAATAAATTATGTTTGAAAATTTAAGTGAACGACTTGAACGCTCGTTTAAGCTATTAAAAGGGGAAGGCAAAATTACCGAAATAAACGTTGCAGAAACGCTGAAAGACGTACGCCGTGCATTGTTGGACGCCGATGTCAATTATAAAGTAGCTAAAAAATTCACGGATACGGTTAAGGAGAAAGCGCTGGGACAAAATGTACTTTCGTCGGTAAGGCCAAGCCAGTTAATGGTTAAGATCGTTCATGATGAACTGGCCTCATTAATGGGAGGCGCCACTGCCGATATTAATCTGAAAGGATCACCGGCGGTGATCCTGATGTCCGGACTACAAGGATCCGGTAAAACAACGTTCTCCGGCAAACTGGCGGGTATGCTTAAAAGTAAAAGAGGTAAAAATCCGCTATTAGCAGCTTGTGACGTTTACCGCCCGGCTGCTATCGAACAATTACGTATACTTGGCGGACAGATTGGAATACCGGTTTACTCCGAAGAAGGGAACAAAAACCCTGTAGAAATCGCCCAACATGCGATTGCAGAAGCTAAAAAAACAGGAAAAGATCTTGTCATTGTCGACACGGCAGGACGCCTGGCGGTAGACGAACAGATGATGCAGGAAATCGCGGCTATAAAAAAAGCAATCCATCCGGATGAAATATTATTCGTAGTCGACGCTATGACCGGACAGGATGCGGTCAACACCGCAAAAGAATTTAATGACCGCCTGGACTTCAATGGCGTCGTGCTGACGAAACTAGATGGCGACACACGTGGTGGAGCAGCATTATCCATACGTACAGTGGTAGACAAGCCGATCAAATTTATCGGTACCGGAGAAAAAATGGATGCATTAGATCTGTTCCATCCCGAACGTATGGCTGATCGTATTTTAGGTATGGGTGATATTGTGTCTTTAGTAGAGCGCGCACAGGAACAATATGATGAAGAAGAAGCCAAACGCATCCAGAAAAGACTGGCTAAAAACCAGTTTGACTTCAACGACTTCATGGGGCAGATTCAGCAGATCAAAAAAATGGGGAACCTGAAAGACCTTGCATCCATGATACCGGGGGTCAGTAAAATGATGAAAAATATTGATGTAGACGAAAATGCATTCAATAGCATTGAGGCGATCATACAATCAATGACCCCGGTCGAACGAAGTAACCCGGCTATACTGAACGGCTCACGCCGTCAACGTATAGCAAACGGAAGCGGAACAACCGTAGAGGAGGTCAACAAGTTAATCAAGAAGTTCGATGATGCACGCAAAATGATGCGTATGATTACTACTACCTCCAAAGGAAACAAAAGAATGCCTGTGTTAAAAAAATAAGAACTCGTTTAAACTATTATTGTCATGAATGAACTCCCGTATAAAATCATAGACGGCAAAGCAGTAGCCGCAAAAATAAAAAAAGAAATAGCGGATGAAGTAATACAGTTGAGAAAAGAAGGGAGAAAAATCCCTCATCTTGCAGCCATACTTGTCGGACATGACGGTGGAAGTGAAACGTATGTAGCAAATAAAGTGCGTACCTGTGAAGAACTTGGCTTCAAATCAAGCCTGATAAGATATGAAAACGATGTGACCGAAGAAAGACTTCTCAATAAAGTGGAAGAACTTAACAACGATGACGATATTGATGGTTTTATCGTACAATTGCCGTTACCGGATCATATTTCTTCACAAAAAATAATCGAAGCCATAGATTATCGTAAAGACGTTGACGGATTCCATCCTATAAATGTCGGACGTTTATCGCTCGGCCTACCTTGTTTCAAATCGGCAACACCAGCCGGGATAGCCGAACTGTTAAAATTTTATGAAATAGAAACAAAAGGCAAACATTGTGTCATACTGGGAAGAAGCAACATTGTCGGAAAACCGGTTGCCATGCTTATGATGCAAAAGTCGTATCCCGGAAACTGCACGGTAACCGTTTGCCACAGTCGTTCCAAGGACCTGAAAGAAATGTGCCGCCAAGCTGATATTATCATTGCCGCGCTGGGAGTTCCTGAATTTGTAAAAGCAGATATGGTGAAAAATGGAGTCGTTGTGATTGATGTCGGCACAACACGTTTGCCCAGTAGCGTAACAAAAAGCGGATATAAACTGACCGGCGATGTGGCATTCAGCGAAGTAGCCCCCAAATGTAGTTATATCACCCCGGTTCCCGGCGGCGTAGGTCCTATGACAATCGTATCTTTGATGAGAAACACTCTGCTTGCTGCGAAAAAAGAAATTTACACATAATTTTTTCAGAACCTATTTGTGAAATTAAAAAAAACGCTATCTTTGCAGCGCATTTTAAGAAAAGGTTCATGGGAAAAAATTTCATAAAATGCAAACGCCTTTTAGTATTTTATACAAACCTGATTTATATGGTGATTGTAGCTCAGTTGGTTAGAGCATCGGATTGTGGTTCCGAGGGTCGTGGGTTCGAATCCCATCATTCACCCTTGAGGGAGTTAGAAGCGCTGGAAATCAACCGAATACGAAATCATAAAAGTATATATGATGAATTTATAACGGTAGATAGACAGTTATCCTGAGAGTTCGCCTGATTTATTTTTGATTATTAGTGTCGCAGCAAAATAACAAAAGAAATTATGGCACGAAAAAAGAAAGAAATCATTTGGCCACATCTGAACGATTGCGAAGGTGATGTGGAAAGGAAATGGTATGTCGAATATACAACGACTCATCCTATCACAGGAAAGAAGATAAGAACACGCATTTATGACGGATTTGAATCAATAAAAAGCAGGGAAGAAAGATATGAATATGCTAACCGATTAATAGGAGAGCATACGAAGAAATTAATGTCCGGATGGAGACCTTTCGATCCGCATGAGATGAAAGAATTTGTTGATGAATTAAAATATTATGGAGAGGCAAAGATTAAAGGCCGCACTTCAGTCACAAAATCATATATCCTTCCGCTTCTGTCTGAATATCTAATATGGAAAAAACCGACAATCAAGTATACGTCTTTTCTTGATTACCGATCGGCGCTACGACAGTTTTCACTATATATTGAAAACAGAAAACTGGCCGATAAAGAATTGGCATTTTTTACAAAAGACATTCTGATTGAATTTCTGCGATTTAAAGCAGAAGAGCAAAAACTTTCACGTAAAAGGTTGTCGAAATATCAACGACTTTTGACCCAATTTTTTGATTTTATCCGCAAAGAAAAGAAAATCAATATTACAAATCCGCTGTCTGAAGATATTCCACGATTCGGTCAAATCGTCGATTATTCCCCGGCAGGGATTCCCAATTATATACGAAGACTGTTGAAGGAAAGAATTGAAACGACAGACCCACAATTGTGGATGGCATGCTGTTTTATATATTACACAGCCATCCGTCCGGGTACGGAGCTCCGATTGATGAAATTCAATCAGATTAATTTTCAATCGCAGACGATTACGGTGCGGAACGAACTGGCCAAGAATAGCTGGACGGAGACGATTGATATTCCGGATGATTTGTATTATATGATGATAAATGTTTGGAAACTGGATTCTTATGACTCTGATTTGTATATTTTCGGACAGGATAGAAAACCCGGAAATAGACCACTTGGGAAAAACACCATGCGATACCGGTTTATCAGATACGTGATTCTCTTAAATTACCGAAGGAAATCAAATACTACAGCTGGAAGCACAGCGGCACGCAGGAACTGGCCGATAACGGTACAAGTATCTATGAACTGCAACGTCATCTCCGGCATCGCGACATCACGACAACGGAGAAATATCTGAAAAAGCGCATCGGGCAGCGAAGTAGCAAAATTAAACATGATTTTCCGGA
>JAIRKN010000036.1 GCA_031260095.1 Tannerella sp.
CTTATCCGTTTCTGTGCAAACACAGCGAACGAACAACAAAAAATACACAACAGACACAGTAATTTCCGTCGTGTATCCCGCTTTTTAAAACATTGTTTTATCATAGTTCATCAATTAAAAAAGATTAAATTAAAACACAGCAAAGGTAACGGATTCGAAGCGATCTTTTTTGAAAGAGCAAGGCTTATAAAATAGAAAAAACGGAACTGTCACATTGTTTTTGTTATCTATCGGGAATTGTATTTTATGAGAACCTCGAAACGACATGTTCTACGGCAATACGCAATACAGTTTTTGTTACCCGTCAGAAAAAAAACGCAAAACCGGAAGTCGTCGCAACGCTTTATAAATGTCCGCCGGGAAACAAAGCAGACAGTAAAAAAGCCTGTGTGATAAAGAAGATCATATCCGTCTTTTCGTTTTATCAGTCGAACAAGGAGCCTTGTTCCGGGAAGCGGGATTTTCCTAAATGTCTGTATGCAAGATCGGTTACTTCGCGTCCGCGTGGTGTGCGTTTAATGAATCCTTCTTGTATGAGGAACGGTTCGTAGACTTCCTCCAGAGTTCCCGGGTCTTCACTTAACGCTGTCGCTAATGTCGTTAGTCCGACGGGGCCTCCTCCGAATTTATCAATGATCGTATTCAGTAGTTTATTGTCAATCTGGTCCAGGCCGTAGCGGTCGATGTTGAGCGCTTCAAGCGAGTAACATGCGATGGCCTTGTCGATATAACCGCTTCCTTTTACCTGCGCGAAGTCGCGTACACGGCGCAACAAAGCATTGGCTACGCGTGGCGTACCGCGGCTCCGTCCGGCAATCTCTTTCGCCGCTTCGAGTTCGCACCGGATACTCAGAATATCGGCACTACGCATTACTATTTTGGTAAGCGTTGCGACGTCGTAATATTCAAGGTGCATATTGATACCGAAACGTGCGCGGAGCGGACTCGTCAGTAATCCGCTTCGCGTGGTTGCGCCGATAAGTGTAAAAGGCGCCAGGTCAATTTGAATGGAGCGGGCGCTTGGTCCCTTATCAATCATGATGTCAATGCGATAATCTTCCATAGCCGAGTAGAGGTACTCTTCTACGATCGGGCTTAGACGATGTATCTCGTCAATGAAAAGTACATCTTTTTTGTCTAATGAGGTAAGAACGCCGGCCAGGTCACCGGGCTTGTCCAGTACCGGGCCGGATGTGATCTTTATGCCGACGCCCAGTTCGTTGGATATAATATTGGATAATGTCGTCTTTCCTAACCCGGGAGGGCCGTGCAACAGTACGTGATCAAGCGCTTCGCCGCGCATACGTGTGGCCGTAACGAAAACTTTCAGGTTTTCAACCACTTTGGATTGACCCCTGAAATCATCAAAAGACAATGGCCTCAACCGGTTTTCGTATTCTTTATCGTTTTCCGGAATATGCTTTGCCTCTTCCCGTATGTTAAAATGTTCTTCTTCCATATTGCCTTTGAATGTACAAATGTAGTGCAAGTTGAGAGAAGTACAAAATGAATTCGTTCATTTTTATTCCCGGGCCGCCTGCCACCTGCATCCTGTTCATGGATTATTAGCAAAGTATTCCGGCATAAAATGAAAAACCGGAGATAAAAAGATGCCGGATTGTTTTGTATTTTTCTCGGTTTACATTACCTTTGCCGGCAAATGAACCGTTAGCTCAGTTGGTTCAGAGCATTGCCTTGACAGGGCAGGGGTCGCCGGTTCGAGTCCGGCACGGTTCACATTTCAATTTATATCCACCTCCCCCTGCCTCCGGCCTTTTTATACTGCACTCTTTAGTGAAGCAATCCGGTAGGATAATATCACAAAATTACACAGGTTTTCATGTACCCCAACTTTCGCGGTCAAGGTTTCGGTAGTTGATGGCTTCCGCCAAATGGTGTGTTTGGATATTCTCCGATTCGTCAAGGTCTGCGATAGTCCGTGACAGTTTCAGGATCCGGTCGTAGGCACGTGCGGAGAGGTTCAGGCGTTGCATTGCATTTTTCAGCAGAGATAATCCGTCCTTATCGGGAATGGCGTATTGGCGCAGGTGCTTGGAGTTCATTTGTGCATTGCAGTATATTCCAGGCTGGTTTTCAAAACGTATCTTTTGCCTTTCACGTGCGCCTATAACACGTTCACGGACTGCGCGGCTTGTTTCCGAAGGCTTTTGTTCCGATATTTTTTCAAAGGGTACCGGAACGATTTCGATTTGTATGTCGATACGGTCTAAAAGCGGGCCTGAGATACGGTTCATGTATTTTTGTACGGCTCCCGGAGCGCATACACACGGACGGGTGGGATGGTTGTAATATCCGCAAGGACACGGGTTCATCGACGCGACAAGCATAAAACCGGCCGGATAATCTACGGCAAAACGTGCCCTTGAGATATTGATATGCCTGTCTTCGAGCGGCTGGCGTAATACCTCCAGTACACTCCGGCTAAACTCCGGTAATTCGTCAAGGAATAATATTCCATGATGGGCGAGGCTTATTTCTCCCGGCTGCGGATAGGAACCTCCGCCCACCATTGCGACGTTCGATATCGTATGATGGGGTGAACGGAAAGGACGTTGTGACAACAAAGAAACTTGCGCTCCTATTTTCCCGGCAACCGAATGGATTTTGGTAGTTTCGAGCGCCTCCTGGAGGGTGAGTGGGGGAAGGATGGTCGGTAGCCGTTTGGCCAACATGGATTTTCCGCTTCCCGGAGGCCCTATCATGATGATGTTATGTCCTCCTGCGGCGGCTACTTCGAGCGCCCGTTTTACACTTTCCTGTCCGCGTACATCTGAAAAGTCATGTTCAAAATGTTGCTGGTGTGTGAAAAAATCTTTACGTGTATCCACAATCGTCGGTTGTAATTGTGTTTTTCCGCTGAAAAACTCAATGACTTCTTTTATATTTTCCACACCTAAAATGTCCAGCTTATCCACAACGGCTGCCTCATAAGCGTTTTGTGCGGGCAGAATAAACCCTTTAAATCCTTCTTCACGCGCTTTAATAGCGATAGGCAGGGCGCCTTTGATGGGTTGAAGACTGCCGTCAAGAGATAATTCACCGATCAGCATATATTTGTCCAGAAGAGTCGCGTCGATATCGCCGGCTGCCGCCATGATTCCTATCGCGAGGGGCAGGTCGTAGGCAGAACCTTCTTTCCGTATATCGGCAGGAGCCATGTTGATGATGATGCGGCTATGTGGCATTTTATAACCATTCACTTGCAGTGCGGAGATGATCCGTTCATGACTTTCACGTACGGCTACATCAGGCAGTCCTACCAGAAAAAATTGTATTCCCTTGGTACAACTTACTTCGATCGTGATGATGGTTGCGGATATACCATTTACTGCAGCTGCAAACGTTTTGACTAACATAATTGATGGTTATAGTTTGTTTTTGAAGTAAACCGATATTCCGGTTTACTCCATAATCTCATCTACGGTCTGTTTGAGTTCCACCCCGTTACTGGTCCTGAGTTTTATCATTCCGTTTTTATCTATCAGGAAGCATTTCGGTAATGAATTTACATTGTATTTTTCAAACAGATGAATCGCCTGGCCTGCCGAGTCCGTCACAAGATTCCATTTGATAGAGTCCTGAAGTATCATCTCACGAACCTCCTCCATCTCATCATCCAGACTTACCAGTAGGATCTCCAGTGAATCCTTCGGATATTTGGTTGCAATATCATCCAGCATCATGATTTCAGTCTGGCACATATCGCACCATAACGCCGTGAATGCAAGTATAAAATACTTATTAAGGAATGTATCCGGAGTAATTGCTTTTCCGTATATGTTGGTGACGTTGAAAGCGGGGGCTTTCGCGCCAATTATAGTTGTTTTTACTTTGGCAATCTGTGCCCTCAGATTTTTTACAAGATAATAATCATTTAGTTCCGGTGAGATGAGGTCAAGCAGGTCTTCTGTTTGCTCCACTTCATCCGGATGTGTGAAATATTCATTAATCAGAATAACGGAAGCCTCTTCTTTCGGGTTTTGGGAGATAAATTCCTGTGCCAGCCTCTTAAGCTCAAGATTGATATTCGCTAATTGGAGAGAACTTTCCCCGTTTGATAAATGATGATCATTCCTGTTATTGGAAATATTGGCTTGCTCCTTTAGTGTCGTTTCCGCTTTCTTTTTAAATTCGGATAACTTATTGTTGATCTTGCTTCCTTTTACCTGTATCAGTTGAGGATATTTTGCATCACCTTTTACTTGTATCGTTTTTCCAACTTCGGGATATACGGCGAACCAATCTTTCCTTTCGTTATAATAAAAGGTAATGGTTTGCAGATTATCGTCTTGCTCGTGGAATACAACGAATTTCCCCTTTTCATCATACGCAAGCGTATCTATCAAGTTGCCTTCGGATGATTCAAAAACAGCATACAGAGTTGTGTTATCCAAATTGGATAACCGTCCTTCTATCTTATAATTCTTGTCATTATTGCAAGCTAAAAGAAGTATGAATACGCTGAATATGTAAACAACCTGTTTCAAAATAAAATATATAAAGTTACGCTGTCAAAGATAAAACGTTTTTTTTAAATATAAGGAATAAATACGATAAATTTTTAATTTTTGTATAAAAAAGGGGGTTTATTGGAATCATTTGTTCTTCTATGAATATGAATTGGAAACAAACAAAAAAGAGGGTGTGTCGGCTTTTGACGCACCCTCTTCGGATAATCAAAAATATTATCGTTATAGTTTAGGGCCTGCTGCAACTAAAGCTTTACCGGTTTCATGTCCGGTAAATTTCTCAAAGTTCTTAATGAAGCGTCCTGCAAGATCCTTCGCTTTTTCGTCCCATTGAACGGCATCAGTATAGGTATCGCGGGGATCCAGAATATTCGGATCAACTCCCGGTAATGCGGTCGGAACTTCAAAATCGAAGTAAGGTATTTTTTTTGTTGGGGCGCTGTCTATGGATCCGTTGAGAATTGCATCAATGATACCACGTGTATCTTTAATAGAGATTCGTTTCCCTGTTCCGTTCCATCCCGTATTTACCAAGTATGCTTTAGCGCCTGATTTCTGCATTTTCTTCACTAATTCTTCCCCATATTTTGTAGGATGTAAAGAAAGGAATGCAGCGCCAAAACAAGCTGAGAACGTCGGGGTAGGTTCTGTAATACCACGTTCTGTTCCTGCCAATTTTGCAGTAAATCCGGACAGGAAGTAGTATTGAGTTTGTTCCGGAGTCAGGATAGATACCGGCGGCAATACGCCGAATGCATCAGCAGAAAGGAAGATTACTTTTTCTGCAGGACCTGCTTTGGAAATCGGCTTAACGATGTTTTTGATATGATTGATCGGGTAAGAAACACGTGTATTTTCAGTCACCGATTTATCATTAAAATCTATCTTGCCGTTTGCGTCGACCGTCACGTTTTCCAATAAAGCGTCACGTTTGATCGCGTTATAGATATCGGGTTCACTGTCCTTATCCAGATTAATAACCTTTGCGTAGCAGCCGCCTTCGAAGTTGAATACGCCTTCGTCATCCCATCCGTGTTCGTCGTCGCCAATCAGTAAACGTTTCGGATCGGTAGACAGTGTTGTTTTACCGGTACCGGACAAGCCGAAGAAAACAGCGGTATTGTTACCGTTCATATCCGTATTTGCAGAGCAATGCATAGAAGCCATATCTTGCAATGGTAACAGATAATTCATGTATGAGAACATACCTTTCTTCATTTCGCCGCCGTACCATGTATTCAGGATTACCTGAATCTTCTCCGTCAGGTTGAAAACAACGGCCGTTTCAGAGTTTAAACCTAATTCTTTATAGTTTTCAACTTTGGCTTTGGAAGCATTCATGATGACGAAATCAGGTTCTCCGAAGTTCGCTAATTCTTCAGCAGTCGGACGGATGAACATATTTGTTACAAAGTGGGCTTGCCATGCCACTTCCATGATAAAGCGGAGTTTCAAACGTGAATTTTCGTTTGCACCGCAGAATGCGTCAACAACAAACAGTCTTTTTCCGGAAAGTTGTTTAGTTGCCAGGTCTTTTACCGTAGTCCAGCATTTCGCATCAACCGGTTTATTATCATTTTTATAGGCGGCGGAAGTCCACCATACGGTATCTTTACTTGTTTCATCCATCACAAAAAATTTGTCCTTAGGAGAACGACCTGTATAAATTCCTGTCATTACATTTACTGCGCCAAGTTCGGTAACCTGACCTTTTTCAAAACCTTCCAGACCCGGTTTTGTTTCTTCTTCAAATAATTGATTAAAAGATGGGTTGTGTACAATTTCCGTTACACCATTGATTCCATACTTACTTAAATCTAAGTTTGTCATGTTTAAAAAATTAATTAGTTGATATTATTACTTTTATCTGTACATACTTCTTCAAATAGCAGGTCTTTGAAATAAGCCCCTTGTTATTCAGGCTACAAAAGTAATATAATTTTTTAGAATAGAAGCGTCATTAAAGAAATTTTTCGCTATTTAACCGGATTTGTCTTTTCTTTTCCCCTGTTTTTGTTGTCGTTATACAAATAAACATCAGGGCTGACCTTAATTAGTAATTATCTTTGCAAGGAGGCACGATGAAGCAATCCCGGTCGGCTTCCCGCACTTTGTGGAACGAAATCCACTACGTGGGTTCATCGCCCGCTTTTATAGGAGAAAATCAATATATCCGGCTTCAGGCGGTCCGATTTACGATGGAACAGGCTGGCGTTTTGTTTGGATCGCACAGCCTTTGGACTGTTAAACGGGAATAGTATTTGAACGAATTGCTAATATTGGACACTTCTCTATTACGTTATTCGGTTTGCTTAATACCTATAAGTGAATCACAGCGGAAATAACGCTGCCGCTTTTGCTACAAATGCCTGTCATGCGGTCACCCTTCTCGGATAACAGAAACTCTGCCGCTGTACCGAATGATGCGTGGCACGCCTTCGTCACCAGCGAAATCTGAAAGGTGAAGCAATCCGGCCCTCCTGCACTAACCCGGATTGCTTTGCGCACAGGATGACGGGAAACTACGCCACCCAGCCTACCATTATAGATACGTTTATTGCGAAAATCTTTGCGGATTAGTTCAAAAAGAACGGGTACTTCTTTTTAAAATTCGGAGGTAAAATGAAAACGAATGGTTGGGAAGTCCTGCTGCGCC
>JAIRKN010000149.1 GCA_031260095.1 Tannerella sp.
TTGATGAGCCGTCATATCCGTTCGACTAATTTCAAAGCGTCGAATTTACATTTGCCCAGACAATCTCCGCAAGCGGTACATTTGTCGGGATATTTCACTGTGACGTGTGTCCCCGTTTCATTTTTTACCGCTACCAATACACGGCGGGAACATCGTTTGACGCAACGCCTGCATCCGGTGCAGCTACTTTCGATAACGTATATAATCTTATTTCTGTTCTTCCGCCGACGGTGCAAGTCGCCGAAAATCCACAGCAAAAGCAACGCTCCCATTCCAATATATACTGAACTCATTCCTTTAATGTTTATCATTAGAGATTATTCTCTGCTTATGTAGACAAATGAGGATGGAAAATATTTTACGAAACAGCAAAAAAAATCGGTATAACTTTGTGAAGTCAGTCCGGATTGCTTCAGGATACGCCTTCGTCACCAGCGAAAGCGAAAGAGTGAAGCAATCCGGTAGAAGAAATTATTTTTATTATACCGGATGATTGCAAAAAAACAAAAACATGCTTGCCGATATTTGCACCGGTAAAAAGAATGTAGGGCTACTTTTCTCCAAATCTTTTTTCCACCACTTTCCAGTCGATGATTTTCCAAAGCGCCTCCACATGATCGGCACGGCGATTCTGATAATCGATATAATAAGAATGTTCCCAGACGTCAAAGCCGATCAAAGCCGTTAAGCCTGCTTTCAAAGGATTTCCCGCATTACTTTCTTTCAGGATAACCAGTTTGCCGCTTTTATCTTTAGCCAACCAGGACCATCCCGAACCAAAAAGTCCGACTGAAGCCGCATTAAATTCTTTTTTAAAATTTTCAAAACTGCCGAATTGTTTGTTGATCGCGTCAGCCAATGCTCCGGAAGGTTCGCCGCCTCCTTTCGGCGAAAACGTATTGAAATAAAATTCATGATTCCAGACCTGAGCGGCATTATTGAATAGGCCACCATCCGAATATTTGACGATATCTTCAAGCGAAGCATTCTCAAACGGCGTACCTTTAATCAGCTTATTCAGATTATTGATATACGCCTGCACATGTTTACCATGATGCAATTCAACGGTTTGTTTACTAATTACCGGCTCTAATGAATTACTTTCATAAGGTAATTTGAATAATACAAACTCTTTCGCACTACTATCTTGACTATTTGTTCCTATAACTGCTGTAATCAATAAGATTGATATATTTAATAACTTTTTCATAATTATATATTTTAAATTTAGTACTAACCTTACACGTATATTTTATTATTCAAATTCCGGGAAATACCCAGGGGCTCCGGTAATCGGGCTTAAGAAATTTATCTGCTTCTTTATTATTAAAGGTCTTTTTTTGATCGTCATATATGAGTGCAGCGCCGACCCTGGCCGAAATATTTCCTAAATGTGCATATTTGGCGCATAGACTTCCATTATCAATCGTACATGCCGTATCGCTACTTCGCTCTCTCATACAAGTCAGAAAATTGAAGACATGATTTTTATGATCCTGCAAATCCGGCAATGAGCGGATATACTCCGCTTTATTTCCTTCCGGCAACACTTCCCAACTTTCACGATTAGCCACTAACGTGCCGTTTGTTCCTTTAAAAGCGACCCCATAATTCCGTTCATAGGGTCCGGTTTCCGTTCCTGCCACATTGCTCCATTGTATCAGGAAATCTTTATATTCATACAGGACGGACAAAGTATCGAATGTCTCGGGAGAATTTTGAGGAAAAGCAAATTTTCCACCCATACCGATTACTTTTTCAGGCATTCCTTTCACATTCATCCCCCACAAGGCCATATCCAGCAGATGAACTCCCCAATCTGTAAGCAAACCGCCGCCATAATCCCAGAACATTCGCCACGAACCATGAAAACGTTCATTATTAAACGTACGCTTCGGAGCCGGCCCTAACCACATCTCAAAATCGACGCCTTCCGGAACCGGGCTGTCGGGAACCGGTAAAGACAATGCTCCATAATTAAAATTTGCCCATACCTCCACACGGACGATCTTTCCTAATTTGCCGGAATCTATGTAATGCTTCATTTCATGCCAATTTTTTCCGCTACGCTGCTGTTGCCCTACCTGAACAATCCGGCCGTATTTTTTTGCGGCAGCAACCATTGCATCACATTCTGCAATCGAATTGGCTATAGGTTTTTCCACATAGACGTCCTTTCCGGCCGCACATGCGTCGACCATTTGTAAGCAATGCCAGTGATCGGGCGTTCCAACAATAACAGCATCAATATCTTTCCGGTCTAACAGTTTCCTGTAATCACCATATAGATCAGGCTCCCTGTTACGCAATTGCCGGACTTCTCCGGCTCTATTTTCCAATACTTTCCGATCTATATCGCATAAAGCAATACAATCCACATCCGGATGCAGGAGAAAATCCGTAAGATTCCCCCACCCCATACTCCGACAACCGATCAGACCAACCCTGATCCTGTCGTTTGCGCCTGTGAAACCGGTATAGGGATTATTACTCCCCAATACGGAAGGCATTATCAATCCCATTGCCACTGTTGAAGCAGATTGACGCAGAAAATTTCGTCTTGTTACCATATTTTATCAATTTAAAATTTATAACGGATCGCAATATAGGAAATTATTTTACAATAATTCTTCATATTACATTATTTAAGATAGAAAGCCTGATCATTTCGCGCATCAAATTTGTCGCACGAGGCGGAGATTGTTTATAAGATTCCTTTTGTGCTGGGCAGATCGTATTTATACACATCCCGCCTTATCGCCATCTTAATAGCTTTGGCCAGTGCTTTGAATATACCTTCGGCTTTATGGTGTTCGTTTTCGCCTTCGGCTTTAATATTCAGGTTCATTTTTGCTGCGTCGCTTAATGATTTAAAGAAGTGCAGGAACATTTCCGCCGGCATTTCCCCGATCTTTTCGCGTCTAAACTCTGCATCCCAGACGAGCCATGCCCGTCCGCCAAAGTCGAGCGCCACGCTGCAAAGGCAATCATCCATCGGCAGGCAATAGCCATAGCGTTCTATGCCGCGTTTATCTCCCAAAGCCGTTGATAAGGCTTCACCAAGAGCGATGGCCGTATCTTCTATTGTATGATGTTCGTCAACATGCAGGTCGCCGCGGACCTTCACCGTCAGATCCAGTCCGCCGTGTTTTCCGATCTGTTCAAGCATGTGATCAAAGAATCCTATGCCTGTTGAGATCTCGCACGTACCGTTTCCGTCCAGGTTCAGACGGACATAGACATCCGTCTCTTTCGTCGTACGCTGTACCGTTGCAATGCGTTCGCCGGCAAAAAGAAAGTCCTTGATCCTATCCCACGAATTAAATATATGGAATCCTTTGGCTTCATACGAATCCGGTGCGGATTCCACAGGCGATCCGTCGGGAGCTATCAATATGCCTTTACATCCGAGATTTGCGGCCAGTTCCATATCTGTTTTCCGGTCGCCGATCACGTATGAATTTTCAAGATCACAGTCGCCTGTCATATATTCTTTCAGCATACCGGTTTGCGGTTTGCGGTTTGGCGAGTTATCTTCCGGGAAAGAAGGGTCAACAAAGATCCTATCGAAGATCACGCCTTCGTTGGCAAAGACCTCCAGCATTTTCCCCTGTACGCGGTCAAAATTCTCCTGCGGATTCGAAGGCGTACCAAGACCATCCTGATTGGTTACTATTACCAGATCGAAATCAAGATTTTCACGTATGAAATACAGATTACGTATAACTCCCGGAAGAAACGTAAGTTGTTCAAGCGTATCCACCTGGAATGTTACCGGCGGCTCCGTGATGAGTGTACCGTCCCGGTCGATGAAGAGGGCTTTTTTCTTCTTCATCGGCTTTCCTAAAACGGGAGATCGGAGGCGTCGTCCGAGGGCGCGATTTCCGGCGTTACCGGTGGCTGAGCCGGTATGAAGCCGTCGGATGCCGGCGTTTCGTTGCCTGACTCCACTCTCCAGGCGCGTATATCGTTATACCAGCGACCATTATACTCGCGGCAGTCGATGTCGAAACTGACGCTCAGGATTTGTCCTTCCTGTATATTATACTGATCAATCTTGTCGCCCCAGAGATTGAACATCATTTTGCGAGGATATTGCGAATTCTGTTCATATTCGATTACATAATCCTGCTTTTTCCATGCTCCGTTTTTGCCTTCGCCGGACTGAACGGGTTGTACGGCAATAATTTTTCCTTTTACTTCCATAATTATAATTGTTTCAATTCGTTTATTAATATTTCATTCTCTTCTGCGGTGCCGACGGTGATACGCAGGCATCCGAGGCACAGCGAGATCGCATTGCGGTTACGTATGATAACGCCACGGCTCACCAGTTGGTTATAGATCCTGTCGGCATCGGGGACTTTTATCAGCAGGAAGTTCGCCTCCGACGGATAAATTCTCTCCACAAACGGGAGGGCGGCAAGCTTTCCGGCCAACAGTCCGCGCTGTTCAAGAAGCATCCTGACCCATTTATTTTTGCGCTCTTCCTGATCCAACTGTTCGTACACAAACTTCTGCGTCAATGTATTTATATTATAAGGATATTTGACTTTATTGAACAATCCGGTGATCTCTTCGCCGGCAAAAGCCATTCCGCACCTGACGGAAGCGAGGCCCCAGGCTTTGGAGAATGTCTGCATGACGATCATCTTCGGATGTTCATCGAGTTCCTCAAGCCATGACGGTTCGGATGAGAAATCAATGTAGGCTTCGTCCATTACGATGATTCCGCCGAAGCCGTCGAGGATTTTCCGTATCCCGTCGCGCTCCAATACATTTCCCGAAGGATTGTTGGGCGAGCAAAGGAAGATGACTTTCGTCCGCTCGTCCGTCGCGTTCAACACCCGTTCCGCATCGAGCGTAAAATCGTCGTTGAGCAGCACCTTCCGGTATTCTACATTATTAATATCCGCACATACCTGATACATGCCGTAAGTTGGATCTATTGCAACGATATTATCTTCTGCAGGTTCACAAAATATACGGATCGTCAGATCAATCGGCTCATCACTTCCTACGCCCAGCATAATCTGCGAAGGTCTTACGTTTTTGATCTTTGCGATTTTCTTCTTCAGTTCCTCCTGCAGCGGATCAGGATAGCGGTTATAGGGTGCATTCATCGGATTTTCATTTGCATCCAGAAAAACGGAAGCCTCGCCCTTATACTCGCTACGGGCGCAGGAATAAGGTTTTAGATTACGTATATTTTCTCTTACTAACTTAGATAGATCTGTCATGAATCTGTATTTTGTGACAAAAATACATAAAATATAAGTAACATGAAAAGAAAAAGGAAAAGTTTTAACTTTTTAGCGTCCGTTTCGGACAAA
>JAIRKN010000154.1 GCA_031260095.1 Tannerella sp.
AATCCCAACGACACCGCCGAATTATCGGAACGGATTATGGAGATCGTAAATAATCAGGAACTGACGAATAAAATGATTGAATCGGGAAAAGAATATGTGCAGCGTTTTTCGGAAGACGCTATAGCTGCCGAAATAATGGATATCTACGGTTGTTTACGTGCCGCCTCGTCGGGTAAATCCGGCAGTTCCGAGGTGGTTATACCCGTAGAGTGATTCGTCCCGGACAATGTCGGCAGTATGTTATCAACAACAGACCCGGAGAAAAATTACAGTTTTATTCGCCGAAAGAAATTTTCTTCCGATATCTGTACGATAAAGTTGCATTGTGATGTTGAATCTACAAATAATAAAAATCAGATGAAAGTTTTTGTGAAATAAAAAATAGTACTATCTTTGCACCTGCAAAAACGTTTGACAATTGATAATTTATTGCGGAAGTAGCTCAGTTGGTAGAGCATAACCTTGCCAAGGTTAGGGTCGCGGGTTCGAGTCCCGTCTTCCGCTCCATAAGTTATGGATAAGCGCGGTGGCGGTTATCCTTTTAATTAAATAAGTGAAAATGCCCGGGTGGCGGAATTGGTAGACGCGCTCGTTTCAGGTGCGAGTGGGGTTAAAGCCGTGCAGGTTCGAGTCCTGTTCCGGGCACACACTTGTTTGTTGAATATTATTTATGCGCAGGTGGTGAAATTGGTAGACACGCTACTTTGAGGGGGTAGTGCCGGTAACGGTGTGTGAGTTCGAGTCTCATCTTGCGCACATAATCATTATCATTTTATATATGATTATTTTATTGCAAAATTTTGGATTATCGAAAAATAGACCATATCTTTGCGCCCTCAAAAAATAATAAGAAACGATTTAGAAAAATATTAAATACAATACAATGTCTAAGATTTGTCAAATCACAGGAAAGAAGGCTCAGTCCGGAAACAATGTAGCTCACTCGAATGTACGTACAAAACGTAAGTTCAACGTAAATCTTTTCACAAAGAAATTTTACTGGGTGGAGCAGGATTGCTGGATCAACCTTAATATATCGGCGGCAGGATTACGCCTGATAAATAAAATAGGATTAGACGCAGCCATCAAAAGCGCTGCTGAAAAAGGTTTTTTAAACTCATAATGCTTGGAGGAGTAGATCATGGCAAAGAAAGTAAAAGGAAACAGGGTGCAGGTTATTCTTGAATGTACCGAGCACAAAGAAAGCGGAATGCCGGGAATGTCCCGTTATATAACGACTAAGAATCGTAAGAATACAACTCAGCGTCTTGAACTCAAGAAATATAATTCCGTATTGAAAAAAATGACGGTACATAAAGAAATTAAATAATAGGAGGTTAAACCATGGCAAAAAAGGCAGTTGCAACATTTAAGACCGGAGAAGGGCGTACATATTCCAAAGTGATTAAAATGGTAAAATCGCCAAAAACGGGAGCTTATGTTTTTCAGGAAGAAATGATTCCAAACGATAATGTAAAAGATTATTTCAAAAAATAAGATTTTACAGTTTCATAAAATATATGAAACTCTTTTCCATAAACGGAAAAGAGTTTTTTTTTATTTTTATATTGGGAAAATGTGGTGTAATGAAAAAAAAATGATTATTTTTGTTCGTTTATTTTCTGATAATTATTAACCATTAAAATATAGTAAGTATATGAAATTTAATGTATCAAGTACGGCTTTGTTGTTTGCTTTGCAGTCGATCAGTAAAGTGATTGCGTCAAAAAACACATTGCCTATTTTGGACAGTTTTCTGTTTAACCTGGAAGGAGAAAGGTTAACGATTACTGCATCCGATGTAGAAACCAGGTTAGTTACGTCTGTGGATATCGTTAGTGCGGAGGGAGCGGGATTGTTTGCTATTGATGCAAAACGTCTGCTTGACCCATTAAAAGAATTACCTGAACAGCCATTATCCTTTGATATCAACGATGACAATATGACGGTGAATGTCGATTATGAAAACGGTAAATTCAACATTCCGGGGCAGAATGGGGACGCGTATCCCCAACAGAAACCATTGAAAGATTCGGCTATCACTCTGGAGCTTGAATCACAGATTCTCCTGAATGGTATTAACCGCACTTTGTTTGCAACAGCCGATGATGAGCTTCGCCCGGTTATGAACGGGATCTATTTTGATATTCAGGCGGAAAATCTGACGTTTGTTGCTTCGGATAGTCACAAACTGGTACGTTTTCGTAATTTATCTATTCAGTCTAAAGAACGTGCGTCCTTTATTTTGCCTAAAAAGCCGGCTAATATTCTGAAAAACCTGTTGGCTAAGAATGTCGATAAGGTGAGGGTTGTTTTTGATGAAAACAATGCGTATGTCAAAACACCTACATTTGAGATGGTATGCCGCCTGATAGAGGGGCGTTATCCGAACTACGACGCGGTGATACCAGCAGAAAATCCTAATAATGCAATAATAGACCGTATTTCTTTCCATGCGGCATTGAAGCGTGTCGCTTCATTTTCCAATCAGGCAAGCGGACTGGTAAAACTTCAGCTCTCGGAAAACGAAATCGTTGTATTTGCCCAGGATATAGACTTCTCTACTTCGGCAGAAGAAAA
Organism: Tannerella sp.; assembly: GCA_031260095.1. Taxonomy (GTDB): domain Bacteria; phylum Bacteroidota; class Bacteroidia; order Bacteroidales; family Tannerellaceae; genus Tannerella. The sequence continues at coordinate 2,581 of JAIRKN010000154.1, forward strand.
AATTGTGTGCCAATATACGGCAACACCGTTAAGTATTGGATTTAAAGCCTCTTGTCTGATTGAAATGCTGTCTAATATATCTTCGGAAAATGTGATATTGCAATTGGCAGATCCTTCGCGTGCGGGTGTTGTTGTTCCCGCGGAAGACGAAGAAAACGAAAAATTGCTGATGTTGCTTATGCCTATGATGTTAAATGATTAGTAAACAGATATGCAGCTTAATTTAAAAAATCCCCTTGTATTCTTTGATTTAGAAACTACGGGTATCAATATTACGAATGACCGTATTGTTGAGATCTCTTATCTGAAAATAAAACTGGACGGTAGCGAAGAGTGCCGGACATGGCGTATAAATCCCCAAATGCCTATTCCGAAACAGGCGATAGCCATTCATGGTATTACGAATGATGATGTGAAAGATTGTCCGACGTTCAAGGAGGTCGCCAAATCATTGGCAGCGCAGATAGAAGGTTGTGATCTGGCCGGATTTAATTCTAATCGGTTTGATATTCCGATGCTGGCGGAAGAGTTTCTGCGCGCGGGAGTTGATCTGGATTTGAATAAGCGTAAGTTTATTGATGTACAGACAATCTTTCATAAGATGGAACAGCGAGATCTGATGGCCGCCTATAAGTTTTATTGCGGAAAGGAACTGACGGATGCTCATAGCGCCGAGAGTGATACGCGCGCGACTTATGAAGTCCTTATGTCGCAACTGGACCGTTATCCGGAGTTGGAGAATGATGTGGAGGCACTATCGAAGTTTTCAAGTTTCAATCAGAATGTAGATTTTGCCGGAAGGATGATTTATAATGAAAACGGGGATGAGGTGATTAATTTCGGTAAGTATAAAGGTCATTTGGTCAAAGATGTACTAAAAAAAGATCAAGGGTATTACGGGTGGATTATGCAGGGTGATTTTCCGCTTAATACGAAACAAAAACTTACGGAAATACGGCTTCGTTTGAAAGGCGGGACTTGATAAATACGATGAAGGGTAAGAAGATTATTTTAGGGATAACGGGGAGTATTGCCGCCTATAAAGCTGCTTATCTGATACGTGCGTTGGTTAAAAAAGGAGCGGAAGTACAAGTTGTAATCACACCGGCCGGAAAAGAGTTCATCACTCCTTTAACGCTGGCTACACTGAGTTGTCATCCTGTTATCAGCGATTTTTTTTCTAATCGCGACGGTACGTGGAACAGCCACGTCGATTTAGGCTTATGGGCTGACGCCATGTTGATTGCACCGGCTTCGGCGTCAACTATCGGGAAAATGGCACGTGGCATTGCTGATAATATCTTGGTTACAACATACTTATCATGCAAGGCGCCTGTTTTTATTGCACCGGCCATGGATCTGGATATGTATGCCCACCCTGCTACACAGCAAAACCTTGATACACTCCGTTCTTACGGAAATCATATCATAGAGCCGAATACCGGTTTTCTGGCAAGCGGACTCGAAGGCAAGGGACGTATGTCGGAACCGGATGATATTGTGAATGTTCTGAATGATTTTTTTATTTCCTCAAACGATCTTCAAAAAAAAAAGATACTGATAACAGCTGGCCCGACATACGAAAAGATTGATCCCGTACGTTTTATAGGTAATTATTCTTCCGGCAAGATGGGTTTTGCTTTGGCGGAAGCATGTGCTGCCAGGGGAGGAAACGTTTTTCTTATATCCGGGCCTGTGGTATTGAAGACGAAACATCCTTCCATTAAACGCATTGATGTGGAATCGGCTGATGAAATGTATGAAGAGGCGGTCCGCCTTTATCCCTCATGTGATATGGCGATCTTGTGTGCCGCTGTTGCTGATTACAGGCCGGAACATTCGGTATCTGAAAAGATAAAACGTGAACAGAATGACGTTTTGAAGATATCATTGGTTCGCAATAAGGACATAGCGGCGACTTTAGGGAGTGGAAAAAAAAATCATCAGTTGCTCGTCGGCTTTGCTTTGGAAACGAAGGATGGGATCACGCATGCAAGAGATAAGTTGCAACGTAAAAACTTAGACGTCATCATCCTTAATTCCTTAAATGATAAGGGGGCAGGTTTCGGTTATGATACGAATAAAGTGACGTTGATTGATAAGTCCGGTTGGGAAACGCATCTACCCTTGAAGTCAAAAACTGAAATTGCGGAAGAGATAACGGATTATTTAATAAAATCGATGATTTCAACAGTCTGATTGTTATGATATTGAAATACAGGTAAATAATAACATATTAAAATTTTCTACCGGATGAAACGTTTACTATTTTTGCTAATCATCTTTTTTGGCATAGCCGGAATTGTCCGGTCGCAGGAGTTGAACGTAGCACTTACGATAAACAGTGATAAAGTACAAGGTTCCAGTAAGCAGATATTTACCACTTTGCAAAATGCTTTGACGGAGTTTATCAATACGAAGAAATGGACCACTGCCACCTTTTCACAAAACGAACGGATTGATTGTAATTTTACTATTATCGTTAATTCTCTGGAGAATAATTCGTTCAGTTGTGAAATACAGGTTCAGGCACGTCGTCCTGTCTATAATTCAACCTATACAACTACTATTTTTAATTTCCGTGATACGGAATTTGATTTTGAATATACGGAATTTGAACCGTTGGAATATAATGAGAATACGTTAAACAGTAATCTGACAGCAGTGATCATCTATTACATCTATATGATACTGGGATTTGACTTCGACAGTTTTTCCCCAAACGGAGGACAGTCTTTTTTCCAGCAGGCGCAGCAAATTGTAACATTAGCTCAATCCGAACCATCATGGAATGGCTGGACGGCTTTTGCAAACAAGAGAAACCGTCATGCTTTAATGACGGCCCTGACAGAAAATCAGGGGGATAGTTTTCATACGATGTGGTATAACTATCACCGGAAAGGATTGGATGAGATGGCGGCCAATGCGGATCGCGGACGTACCAATCTGATTTCATCATTATCCGCATTGAAAGAACTGAAGAACGCTCGTCCTGCATCCGTATTGTTACAACTATTCAGCGATTGTAAACTGGATGAAGCGGTTGCTGTATATTCAAAGGCAACGATACAGGAAAAGCAGGAAGGCTACAAGTTGTTTTCCGACCTATATCCCGCTGCCTCTACACGTTATGAGTCATTAAAGAATTAATTTATGCTGAAATCTTTATTTATACGCAACTATGTGTTGATTGACGCATTAGATATTCGTTTTGAGGATGGTTTTTCTGTTATAACAGGTGAAACGGGGGCCGGAAAATCAATTATTCTCGGTGCACTGTCTCTTGTCCTGGGGGAACGTGCGGATACAAAGAGTATTCAGTCCGGAAAAGATAAATGTACCATCGAAGTTGTTTTTGATATATCAACCTATCATTTAGAGCATTTTTTTGAAGGAAATGACCTGGAATATGATGCAGCGGAATGTATGTTTCGCCGGGAGTTGTATCGTTCCGGAAAATCACGCGCCTTTATCAATGACTCACCTGTTTCACTTTCCATTGTTAAAGAACTGGGTAATCGATTGATAGATGTACACTCACAACATCAGAATTTATTGCTGGCGGATACGCATTTTCAACTGAATGTAGTTGATTTGATAGCGCAAACCCGGGAACCACTGAGTAAATACCGCAACGAATACAATGAATATCTTAGTGTGTGCGATGTGTTGGCCGGATTAAAGGATAAGGCTTTGAATGCGAGGAATGAAGAAGATTATATACGATTTCAGTATGAAGAACTCTGCGAAGCGAAGTTGGAGGCGGGTGAGCAGGAAGAACTGGAGCAGGAACGGGATACCTTATCCCATGCCGAAGATATAAAAACAGCCTTGTACAAGGTAACGGAATTGTTGAGTGGAGAAGACGCATCTGTTGTTTCTTCATTAAAGGATACATTAACCGTCATCGAACAACTGTCCGCTTATTTTCCGAAAGCGAAGGAATATGCCGACAGGCTCCAAACCGCTTATATTGATATCCACGATTTGGCATCGGAGACAGATGTTCTTAAGGATGATATAGAATTTAATCCCGAACGTTTGGAATGGCTGCATAACCGGTTAAATACGATTTACTCATTGCAGCAGAAACATAAATTGTCTTCTGTGGCAGACTTAATAGCGAAACAGGAGGATTTTAAGGCACAGTTGGACATGATTGATTCGTTTGACGAAGAGCTGAATGTGTTGGCCAAACGTCAGCAGGATTTATATAAACGATTAACGGAACAGGCGGCTGAGATAAGCATGTTGAGGAAAAGCGCATCCGAAATGATTGAGAAGCAGGTTATCGGGCGCATGGTCTTATTGGGTATGCCCAATACGCATTTTCAGTTATTGTTCACGTCTAAGGCCAAACCTTCTTTTGACGGGATGGATGAAGTCTCCTTTCTTTTCTCTGCTAATAAAAATGAAACCTTGAAACCGGTGGCACAAACAGCTTCCGGCGGTGAAATCTCACGTCTGATGTTGTGTGTAAAAGCGATGATTGCCGGACATGCAGCTCTTCCTTCGATCATTTTTGATGAAATAGATACCGGAATATCCGGGGAAGTAGCCGATAAAATGGCGGATATCATGCAGGATTTAGGTCAAAAGATGCAGGTTATCACCATCACACATCTGCCGCAGATAGCTGCCAAAGGAAAAGCGCATTATTTTGTATACAAGGAAGATACCCCCGAACGTACCTGTACGCGTATACGTCATCTTAGCGACAAAGAGCGTGTGGACGAAATAGCCCGTATGCTTAGTGGCGCTAAAATGACCCAGGCGGCTGTTGATAATGCGAAAGTTTTATTAGGGTTGTAAACCTCAATCCCTGTACTCGTAGAAATATTTACCGACACGCAACGTTTTTCCTGAACGTACAATTTTACTTCCGCCGGGTAGTTTTTCAACCGGTCTGCCGTAAATATTAAGGAAATATAAATTCGGATCAATTACGTATTGAGACGCTAAGGGAGTTTCTGCATATCCAAGGACATTACAGGCATATCCTGTATTATCTTCATCGCATAACTCTATTATATAATCAATACCCAGTTCCTGAATTATAACATGTGAATCATTGTATAAAAAGTTTATTTGAAACGGGCTTTCCGGAACTCCCGGCGCACTCACCTTTGCGTAGGCTAATCGTTCATTAATATAAAAATATTCGGTTTCATAGTATAGACGGCTTCCTATATTCGCTGTGATCATTCTTGCACGCGTAGCTCCTAATACATTGTCCGGTTGGATATGGTATTGAATATCATTTAATGTACAAAAGATCCCGTCGGCCTTATAAAAAACATTGGCTGGAGGACATATCAGAGCGTCATCTTCGTATAATTGAAACTCGGTCACATTCCGCCCGTTATGATACATGACAGTCCTGGCCGTTTCATTTTCAAATCTGGAAATAGGGAACATATCATAATAAGATACCCTTTCCGACGCTTCGTCGCAGGCAATCACTGAAAAACAAACAAAAGCCATTATCAGGCTTTTAATCAAAAATAATTCTACTTTCTTCATATTATTTAAACATATTATTCATTAACGGCACATTTCTTGTTGTCAATTAGAGGGTGTAAAATAATACATTAAAATTGATAC
>JAIRKN010000275.1 GCA_031260095.1 Tannerella sp.
TCCACTTCATTAAACAGGCAACCTTTCTCCGGGAAAAGGACCATTTCCGGCTGCATTTTCTCCTCTGCCTGCGTCCACGTACGCACATAGCTGTAAAACTGCACCGGTACTTCCACTACCGAAAAGCGGTTAAACGAATAATCCAGCGAATAAGTGCTTTCGATAGAACGCCTGCGTTCCCGTATCTGTGCCGGAATGGTATCCGAAATAGAATCAAAGACGGATGAGAAATAATCGTGCCCTTTCAAATACCAGATGCTAAATTCCGTACTGTCAACATCTCTACTTTTTTGTTCATAATCACCGATAATCAATGTAATGGAAGGCGATGGAAAATCCGTCTCAAAAATAAACAGGCTGTCTTTCGGCGCTTTATTTTCTTTTTCGGCTACCGGATCCGAAACTTCTGCCGGATCTTCCGTCAGTTTTCTTTCCTTATCTTTATCCGTAAACCCGGTCGAATCCGTTCTTTCTCTCCTTTCCGGATTACGGCGTTGGGGTTCCCTCCGGCCTCGTTCATCCGGTGCGCCGCTTTCAACGTTCTGCGCTCCCCGTCCCGAACTTCCGGCTTCACCCTGTTCGCCGTCGCGAGTTCTCCGCCTTTCTCCTTGTCCGGCATTCCACCCTGCTTCTCCTGCCGGATTTCTTCCGGGACGTCTTCCTGTTCCTCCACCCTGAGCGCCTCCAGCTTCAACAGGTCTTCTCCCTGCTCCTCCACCCTGAGCGCCTCCAGCTTCGGCAGGACGTCTCCCTGCTTGACCTCTTTCATTCTCTTCCCGGGGCCTGTCGCCGCTACCTCTCTCCGAATCTTCACGCCGCCTTCTTTCCGGCCTTTCCCTGTTGATAGCGCTTAAATTACTATCAACAGGAGTCGTATCCGCCATTTTCACCGAATCCGGTCCCGGCGTTTTCTCGATTTTCTTTTTCCGGGGTGGGACGAAAGCCGGCTTCTTCACAATGGGCCATTTCATGGTACCCTGCGACAACGCTCTCAGACCGTTTATCGTTTTTACCGTCAGGCGGAAATTGCTAAAATAAGCCTGCTGCCAGTCGGGACTATCACTACTATAAGAAGTTCCCGGACGCGGATACCAGTATGTCTCCGGCGTAAAAAGCAGATAATTGCTGTTTTGAAAACTATATGCTTTATCAATACGGATCATTTCGGTTGCATATTTCTGTTGTAAAATCTCTGCGGGGATATCCAGATAGCAAAATCTCCCGTCTATACGTCCGCCGTATTTCATGGTGAACGAAACGGTATCGCCCCGGTCTAAATCGCGGCCAAAATCAATCCGTATAATCTGGTGTTCGCGGTTGAATGACAAATCACGGCCGTTTTCTTTTATTTCATGCACCTGTAACGACGGATTCAGGCAAAAGGTGAAAACAGCAGAAGATTCCAAAGCAACCCCTTTCATCACGACTTCCGACGAAATGGTTTCAGGATGTTGCTCGACCCGTATGTCATAACTATCTACAACCATTTTGGGCGTATGGACATATTTATTATTAATATCCGTATACAAAGCCCGTACTTCGGCTTCTTTCAGTATAGAGCCGACATGATTATAGGCAGCAACACATCCTGCAATAAGAAAACATCCCGACAAAACAAGCCAGCGGTAACGCCCGTACTTCGTGTTTGGCAAACGCCTGAATAAAAATATGGACAGACAGAGAAACCCTGATCCAAGCAGGAAATAAATACAGCGGTGATTCATCAATGCTCCCCAGTTGGTAAAACCGACAATGGAGGATTTCACCAAAGGCAGGTTGTACACCATATAATCAAAAAGATAATAAAACTTATCTTCTATATAAAACAGGGTCAGGGCGATATAACCCAATAAAATAACAAATGTAATGGCCTGGTTTTTCAGAATAAGCATCAGGCTGACCGATAATCCGAATATGTAGATCAGGGTGGGCACACAGATCAGCAGGAAGTAAGTAACATACGCTATCCAGTCAATGGATACGCCCGAAACCACGTTAAAGACAATGACTAAAGCAATAATCATCAAATCCAGGCGGAAAAACACATTCAGATTCCCCCATATTTTACCGGCTACATATTCGGCATTGCTCAACGGATGCACATAAAAAACTTCGGAGGTATCCAGCTTCTTATCCGATTTCAGGAACTCGGAGGACAGAAAAACGGCGATAACCGCCTGTCCGGTATTGAGAAATAGCAAGTTTACATAAGGGATATTAGAAGTAATGGCTTTCATCATCCAAATGCCGTTGCCATCCCCAGCCACCAATACCGCAAAGTTAAAAAGGCTCAGAAACAATAAGGCCAGTATCAGAAAAACCCGATAAAACCAACTCCTTATCAGAAGCTTGCTCTCATATTTCGCTACAGACCGTATGTTATCAAAAACCGGCATCATTCAAATTAAATTATTATTTGTTATTCGTTGAACTCTCTTTATTCTTTGTCTTGAGGCAAAGGTACGCGCTTCACATTGTTTATTCTACCGTCAGAAAACGTTTGTTTGTACGACATACATTGCACATTTAGTCATTAATCCAGCGATTCAACTTTTTCTCCATGTAATAAACATACGCATGTTCCAGATTCGGGGGATAAGGCGTCGCATCATAACCTCTTATTTCATCGGCCACTACCTGCACCTCCCACCCTGTACCGGAAGGAATAGTTGATATCACAGGATACTGCCGGTCGATCACCGGCAAATCATTCCCATTCACTTTCAAACACCACACCTTCCCCTCAGCCTCTTTCAACATCTCCTGCGGCGAACCGAAAAATGCCACCTCTCCCTTATTCATCAGCGCCATACAATTGCAGGTGCTTGATATATCTCCTACGATATGTGTCGAAAGGATAATCGTCACTTCTTTTTCGCTTGCTTTCGCAAGTAAGTTACGGAAACGGATCCGTTCCTCCGGGTCTAATCCGGTAGTAGGCTCGTCCACGATAATCAGTTTCGGATCATGTATCAACGCCTGTGCAATACCCAGACGACGCTTCATACCCCCCGACAGCTTATTGGCATAACGCTCCCTTACATCAAACAAACCAACAGTTTCCAGCATAGTATCCACTGCCTGCCGACGTTGTTTGCTATTATTCATACCGGACAAACGCGCCGCATAATCCAGAAATTCATAAGTTTTATATTTAGCAAAAAAACGGAAGTCCTGCGGCAAATATCCAAGGATACGGCGAACTTCCTTGCGTTGTTTCAGCAAATTATATCCGAACACATCCACTTCGCCGGATGTCGGTTCCATCAATGCCACCAAAATACGCATAAGTGTAGATTTTCCCGCCCCGTTAGGCCCCAGCAAACCAAACATTCCGGTCGGAATCTCCATGTTGATGTTTTTCAAGGCATGGTTCCCATTCGGATAACGCATATTTAGTGAACGTATTGATATACTCATTCTT
>JAIRKN010000010.1 GCA_031260095.1 Tannerella sp.
GACATGTGGCAATCGGCCGGGAAATATGTGCCGCGTGTGGATCAATTGGTACGTGTAGCGCCTGCAATTATAGAGATGGGGTGTTTTGCCCGTGTAGAAACAAATGGCGGAGGGTTTGAACAAGTGAATCTTCTGTTCGGAGAAAATCCGAATAAAGCGGTTCGCGACTGGACAAAGCCATTTCATGATGCCGGTATTCAGACCCACATGCTTGACCGGGGCTTGAATGGCCTTCGTATGAGTCCTGTTCCGGCAGATGTGCGCCAGCTTTTTTATCAGGTCAAAAAAGTACAGGGCACTGATATTACACGTACATTTTGCGGATTGAACGATGTAAGGAATATCATACCATCTATAAAATATGCACATGATGCCGGAATGATTTCACAATGCGCACTTAGTATTACACATTCGCCCGTTCATACGGTTGAGTATTATACGAAGATGGCTTTAGAACTGATTGAAAATGGTGCGGATGAGATTTGTATTAAGGATATGGCGGGAGTTGGTCGCCCGCGTACGTTGGGTAAGATTGTATCCAATATTAAAAAAGCGCAGCGTGAAATTCCTGTCCAGTATCACAGCCATGCAGGGCCCGGGTTTAGCGTCGCTTCTATACTGGAAGTTTGCGACGCCGGATGTGATTACATTGATGTAGGCATGGAGCCTCTTTCATGGGGGACCGGACATGCCGATTTGCTTACCGTACAGGCAATGCTTAAAGATGCGGGATATCAGGTTCCTGAAATAAATATGAGCGCCTATATGAAAGTGCGCAGTATGATTCAGGAGTTTTCGGATGATTTTCTGGGCTTATACATCAGCCCGAAAAACAGGTTGATGAATTCGCTTCTGATTGGTCCGGGACTGCCGGGTGGTATGATGGGTAGCCTCATGGCAGACCTGGAAACGAATCTGGCTACTATAAACAAAGGTCGTGCAAAGAAAAACGAACAACCTCTTACGCAGGATGATTTATTGATAAGACTTTTCGACGAAGTTGCTTATGTATGGCCGCGTGTTGGTTATCCGCCTTTGGTTACGCCATTCAGCCAGTATGTGAAAAACCTGGCATTGATGAATGTGATGCAAATGCTTAAAGGGCAAGCGCGCTGGAGTATGATTGCCGACGATATCTGGGATATGATACTGGGTAAAGCAGGGCGTTTGCCGGGAGAACTCGCGCCTGAAATTATAGAAAAAGCAAAAGCGGAAGGGCGTGAATTTTTTGATGGTAATCCACAGGATAATTACCCGGACGCCCTTGATAAATACCGGAAATTGATGAATGAGAAACATTGGGAAGTGGGTGAAGATGATGAAGAATTGTTTGAATATGCAATGCACCCGGCTCAGTATGAGGCGTATCGTTCGGGGAAAGCAAAAGTTGAATTTCTGGCGGACGTAGCCAAGCGTAAGAGCGAGAAAGAGAAGCCGGCATCTCAGGGTTCTCAGGTCGGAGCTTCTGCCGGAACCTTTACATTCCCGGCTACGCCGCAGGTGTTGAGTGTAGATGTGAATGGGCAGCCTTATCGTGTCACCATAGCTTTTGGCGATACGGCAAATTCCGCTTCTGCTCCTGTCGCTCCTGTAAAAACGTCTGCCGCTCCGGCTACTCCGGGATCATCCGCTTCAGGAGATGGCGAAGAATTACTTTCACCGCTGGAGGGCAAATTTTTCCTTGTGAAAAGTTCTTCGGATATTCCGGTGAAAGTGGGGGATACGGTGAAAAAAGGGCAGGCCGTATGTTATATTGAGGCGATGAAAACATACAATGCGGTTAGCGCTGAAAGCGACGGCGTTATCACATCTATTTGTTTTAATCCGGGAGATACGGTTTCTGAGGACGATGTATTGATGAGAATAAAATAATATTTAATGGAAAATTTATTTCAGAAAATATATGAGATGACGGCTTTCGGCGGTATCATTGATAAGCCTCAGTTTTTGATTATGTATGCGATCGCATTTGTATTACTTTATCTTGGTATAAAGAAGCGCTATGAACCATTGCTTTTGGTTCCTATTGCTTTTGGCGTGTTGCTGGCTAATTTTCCGGGAGGAGAAATGGGGATCATACAGGCCGACCAGGATGGAAATATTATGCTTGGCAGTGGCGTAATGAAGAATATCTGGGAGATGCCGCTGCATGATATCGCGCATGAATTAGGGCTAATGAATTTTCTGTATTATATGCTTATCAAGACAGGTTTTCTTCCTCCGATAATTTTTATGGGAGTAGGGGCCTTAACGGATTTTGGGCCGATGTTACGGAATCTCCGTCTTTCTATCTTTGGCGCTGCTGCTCAGATGGGAATATTTGCGGTTTTGCTTGTGGCTATATTAATGGATTTTACCCCCAGAGAGGCCGCTTCTTTAGGTATTATCGGGGGCGCCGATGGCCCTACCGCTATTTTTACTACGATTAAACTTGCTCCCCACTTATTAGGCCCCATTGCGATTGCAGCTTATTCATATATGGCATTGGTGCCTGTTATTATTCCTTTGGTAGTGAGATTAACCTGTACAAAAAAAGAACTTTCTATCAATATGAAGGAGGAAGAGAAAAAAGCGGCCCAACCGGTGTATATTAAGAATCTGCGGGTAATGAAAATAATATTTCCGATAGCTGTAACAACGCTTGTGGCTATATTTGTACCTACGGCTGTTCCACTTATTGGGATGCTTATGTTTGGAAATTTAATCAAGGAGATAGGAAGTGATACGTCCCGTTTGTTTGACGCGGCGTCAAACAGTATTATGAATGCGGCGACTATATTTCTCGGATTATGTGTGGGCGCTACGATGACATGCGATTCATTCCTGAACTGGACTACGATTGGTATTGTTATCGGCGGATTCCTCGCCTTTGCCTTATCAATAGCTTCGGGTATTGGTATGGTAAAAATCTATAATCTTGTGTCAAAACGGAAAATTAATCCGCTTATCGGAGCTACCGGATTAAGCGCAGTGCCCATGGCGTCGCGTGTTGCGAATGAAATCGCTTTGAAATATGATACGAAGAATCATGTTTTGCAGTACTGTATGTCCAGCAATATATCAGGCGTAATCGGTTCTGCGGTTGCAGCAGGTATCTTAATCTCTTTTCTCGGTTAAGCTAATGTATTATAAATTAGACAGAATCGTAAAGGGTAAATGCTTCTTTGCGATTTTTTTTTGTTTTTTCTTGGCAAATCCGAAAATAACTCTTTATTTTGTATCTCTTACGGAGGGATAATTCCCTGCATTTTTTTAACATTGATAAGTTTATGATGGACACGCAAGAAGCAAATTTGCCTAAGGAAGAGAAAATATTAATTGAAGAAACCGATAAAATGGAAGAGCCTCAGATACCGGAGATAAGTCCGAATGCAACTACGACCGAATCCGACGAAAAGTTGGAGGAAGTGATCACTCAAACGGAAACAAAAGCCGAAACAACGGCAACCGAAGTTAACGAACCGGTTGAAGCGCCGGTTCCACTTGAAGTAACCGTTGAAGACACGGTGGCCGAAGTAACTGAAACGGGTGAAGAGGTCGTTACGGAAACGGACATAAGCGTTGAAGAACCGGTTGCCGAAATCAATAAATCGGAAGAGCCTCAGATATCGGAAATAAGTCCGGAAGCAAGTACGACCGAATCCGACGAAAAGTTGGAGGAAGTAATCACCCAAACGGAAACAAATGTCGAAACAACGGCAACCGAAGTTAACGCACAGGTTGAAACGCCGGTTGATATAGTGGTTGAAGATACGGTTGTCGAACCGGATGAAAAGGAAACTGTAACTGATGAACTTGAGAAAAGCTCTCAGGATGAAAAGACGACCCCGGCGCAGGAAGTGCAGGAGGAAACGACTGCGCCTTTAGATACTGCGGCTTCGACGCTCATTACCAAATCGGAAATTATAGAGCGTTTAAAGCAGATCGTTGCTGAGCCGGAAAAGTATGCGCGCAATGAGGCAGATGTCCTTAAACAGACTTATTATAAGCTTCGCCACACGGAAGTAGAAACAGCAAAGAGCGAGTTTCTTGAAGAAGGCGGAGAAGAAAATGATTTTGTGATACCGGAAGATGAAACCGAAACACAATTGAAAACGCTTATTTCCGAATACAAAGAAAAGCGTGCATCTATAACCGCAGACGAGGAGCGCCAGAAAGAAGCGAATTATATCCTTAAGCAGCATCTTATCGAACGCCTGAAAGTTTTGACGGAAAGTCAGGATGATTACAACAAACGTTATAATGAATTCCGTGAGATACAACGTAAATGGAAAGAAATAAGATTCGTTCCCCAGGAACATGTGAGAGAGTTATGGCGTAATTATCAGATTTATAGTGATCGTTTTTATGATATTATAAGAATAAACAATCAATTCCGTGAGTATGATTTCAAGAAAAATCTGGAATTGAAAACCGCTTTGTGCGAGGCGGTAGAACGTCTTGGAGGCGAACCGGATGTCTTTTCGGCTTTTCATCAGTTGCAAAAGCTTCATCAACAATGGCATGATATCGGCCCTGTAGCCCGCGATTTTCGGGATACGATCTGGGAGCGTTTTAAAGAAGCGTCATCAATTATAAACAAAAAGCATCAGGCGCATTTTGATGTATTGAAAGCCAATGAGGAGAAAAATCTTGAGAAAAAGACGGCGATCTGTGAAGAAATAGAAAATATAAACTTCGAGGCCCTCAAAACAATAAAGGACTGGGAGAAGAAGACCAAAGGAGTGATAGCCTTGCAGGTGAAATGGCGTAAGATCGGATTTGTGACCAAAAAACATAGTGGCAAGATTATTGAACGTTTCCGTACGGCATGTGATGTTTATTTCAATAAAAGAAATGAGTTTCTTAATTCTGTCGAACAGGAGATGGATAAAAATCTTGAATTAAAAACGGCGCTTGTTGAAAAAGCCGAAGCAATGAAAGACCGTACGGATTGGAGAGAGGCGACAAAAGCTTTTATCGAAATCCAGAACGAATGGAGGAGAATCGGGCCGGTTGCTCATAAAGACTCAGCTATCTGGAAACAATTTATTGCTGCATGTGATTATTTCTTTGAGCAGAAAAACAAAGAGAAATCTTCTCTAAAATCAGGGGAGAATGATAATCTGGAAGCTAAAAAAGCTCTGATTGAAAAGATCCGTGCAATAGATGAGAATATGACGGAAGAGGACGCGCTTTCGACGTTACGGGGATATATCTCGGATTGGGGAAATATCGGATTTGTGCCTTTCAGAGAAAAAGATACAATCAATAAATCCTTTCATGAAGCGGTAGACCGGCAGTTTGACAGATTAAAAGTGAATGAACGCGACCGTCGCCTACAGCAGTTCCGTTCTAACTTGACGGAACGCGCCGGCGTCGGTATAAATAAGTTATATAATGAAAGAGATAAACTTATGAGAGTATATGAACGGATGAAAAACGAACTTCAGACGTGTGAGAATAATATCGGATTCTTTAATATATCTTCAAAAGGCGGCGATGGATTACTAAAAGAAATGGATCGTAA
>JAIRKN010000107.1 GCA_031260095.1 Tannerella sp.
ATAAAATCAAATATCACGAAAGAGAAATCGAGCGGGCAAAGAAATTAATTGTCTCAACACGATGTTTTTAGCGTAAAGGTCGGGTAGTTTTGTGGTGGCTATGTGTTTGAGCAATCGAACAGAACCCCGTTAGCAAAGTGACCAATGTTACTTGCCCAAATGGGCATAAGAACACAAACAGGAGTTAATGCTTATTCGTAAATAAGAATAAGCCAAGCTCGCAGAAGAAAATCGCATCAAATAAGCGGAACATACTCAATACCACTGTAATAGAATTCTATTGTACACTAATTTTATGCTAATTTGCCAAAACAACACAGTGATAACAATTAATATACAACCTATTAAATAATGTATGAGGGTGGTATTTATAGAAGAAAATTACATGAAAAATCTGCGATTTCCAAGCGTGTGCGAAATGAATAAAGATTTTTTACTGAGGAACTGCATGAAAAATCTGCGATTTACAGTTTCTCCTCCTTCCTGATCAGTTCGATCAGTCTGGCTACGGCTTCATCTTGCGGAATATTTTTCAACATACACTCACTCCCTTTGTAAAGGTTAATGCGTCCCCGTCCGGCGCCAATATAACCGTAGTCGGCATCCGCCATTTCACCCGGCCCGTTGACAATACATCCCATGATGCCGATTTTAAGTCCGACCATGTGTGAAGTAGCGGCTTTGACCTGCGCAATCGTATGCTGCAAGTTGAATAACGTTCGTCCGCATCCCGGACATGAAATGTATTCTGTCCTGCTGACACGTAGCCTCGCTGCCTGTAAAATGCCGAACATGTAGCTGTCAATCGTTCTTGAATCGCAGGAAGACGTATGGTTACTTACCATGATACCGTCAGAGAATCCGTCCGTGAGTAACGCACCGAAGTCCGCCGCCGCTTTTATCTGAACGGCTTCGGCCTCCTTGTCGTCATAATTGCGGCAAAATATGACAGGTACGTCGCATTCCGCGTT
Source organism: Tannerella sp. (assembly GCA_031260095.1). Lineage (GTDB taxonomy): Bacteria > Bacteroidota > Bacteroidia > Bacteroidales > Tannerellaceae > Tannerella. The sequence goes on from JAIRKN010000107.1 coordinate 972, forward strand.
CAGTAAACGATGTATAAAAGCCCTCATTTCACCCACGACATTCAAATGAGTGCTGTATAAGAGGACAACGGTCGTAGGGTCGGTCTTTAAAAGCCGTATAAGGTCGTCATCCGGATCCGGATATGTCAGGCGGATGAATTTAGTGTCGGCATCACATCTTAAAATATGTTCCTTCTGATGAATGGAAAAGCAGGGGTATGCTTTTATCTGCGGATTCCAGTCTGCTGCATTGATAATAAATTTTGTGGATAATGTCTCCGCCTGTGTTTTTGTGATATGCTCCCGTTTCGTATAAATCCAGTCCGGTTTCAAGTCTTCATTTACCCGGTTGTCCCCGTTCGTCCTGTCCGAAATAACGACCGGAGGATAGTTCCCGCCTATTCCGTTTACAACCCGGCTTTTGCGTCTGGACGGACATATCGGATCATAGGAAGGGGAAACGAGGGCGTTTATGGGTGGATGACCGGCACGCTCCGCAATATAATCGGCTAACTTTCGGGCGACCGGCATCTCCGCCTCCGGTTCTTCGCTTAATGATACCCGAATGGTGTCACCGACGCCGTCCGCCAGCAATGTCCCTATGCCGACGGCGCTTTTGATCCTGCCGTCTTCGCCGTCACCCGCTTCCGTTACGCCGAGATGTAACGGATAATTCATGTTTTCGGCCTCCATGGCACGCACTAATAATCGTACCGTGCGTATCATGATAATCGTATTGGACGCTTTGATGGATATGACGACCCTGTCAAATTGTTCTTCCACACATAAACGTAAAAATTCCATACATGATTCGACCATCCCTTCGGGCGTATCTCCGTAGCGGCTCATGATACGGCCCGATAATGAGCCATGGTTTACGCCGATGCGTATCGCCGTGTTATTTTCACGACACAGATTCAGGAACGGGATAAAATAGTCGCGTATCTTTTGTAATTCCCCTGCGTATGCTTCGTCCGTACAGGTTATCGTTTCAAATTTACGTACCTTATCTATATAATTGCCCGGATTGATTCGGACTTTTTCCACAGATAATGCGGCCACGTTCGCGACTTTCGGGTTGAAGTGAATATCTGCCACAAGTGGAGTCGTATATCCTTTTCGGATGAGTCCGTCATGTATATTTTGCAGATTCTGCGCTTCACGTTCGCCCCGGGCGGTGAAACGGACAAACTCAGCGCCAGCGTCAATCATGCGGATCGCCTGGTTGACCGCAGCATCGGTATCCATGGTGGAAACATTCGCCATAGACTGGATGCGTACCGGATAATCGCCCCCTAATGGAGTATCTCCTATCCGAACGACAGATGAAAGCCGGCGTTTATAGTTGAAGGGATCCATTAATTGGTCTTATGTTTATAGGAAACCATTTTCAGTTCTTCATTTGCTTTGATCATTTTATTTTTCAGGCTTTCCTTATAAGCCGCTAATTTTTTTTGCAGGTCTTTATCTCCGGTAGCGAGTATCTGAACTGCAAGTATCGCACTGTTTAAGGCTCCGTTAATTCCCACGGTCGCAACCGGAATGCCCGGAGGCATCTGTACGATCGCTAAAAGCGCATCCATACCGTCAAGGGTAGAGTTGACCGGCACTCCTATCACCGGGAGCGTCGTCATAGAAGCGATCACTCCGCAAAGGTGTGCCGCCATTCCTGCGGCTGCAATGATTACTTTTATTCCGCGCTCTTCCGCGTCTTTGGCAAATTTTTCTACCGCTTCCGGCGTCCGGTGTGCCGATAATGCATGCATCTCGAACGGTATTTCCATTTCGTCCAGAAATGCCGCCGCTTTTTCCATTACCGGCAAATCGGATGTGCTGCCCATAATAATACTTACAATTGGTTTCATCTTGTTTACGTTGTTAATTCGTTATATATTTTGAACTTTTTGCTTGCCCAAAAAAGGCAAGGCTTCGCCTGTTATCTCATTAAAAAAACAGTCAATTATGCATTTGCATGAAGCACGTTATACTTCTTTTCTCATTCGCGCGATAGAGATACCGAGTTGTTCGCGGTATTTGGCGACGGTTCGGCGTGCAATCAGATACCCTTTGTTATTGAGGATGACGGTAAGTTCTTCGTCAGTAACCGGTTTTTTTTTGTTTTCCTTATGGATTTCCTCTTTGATAATCTGTTTGATTTTGCGGGTTGAAATGGTTTCGCCACTTTCTGTTTGCGTCGATTCGGAAAAGAAGAATTTCAACGGATATATACCGAAGTTTGTTTGTACATATTTACTGTTACTGACACGTGAGATCGTAGAGATATCATATTCGGTTCTCTCTGCCACATCTTTTAGTATCATCGGTTTCAGTCTGCTTTCGTCTCCGGTCAGGAAAAAATCTTCCTGTAGCAGGATGATCGTCTCCATCGTACGCTGCAACGTTTCCTGTCGTTGGCGTACCGCATTGATAAATCCTTGTGCGGCATCCAGTTTTTGTTTTACAAAAAGAACGGCCTCGCGCATCTCTGATGTCTGGTTTGCTTTATTACCCATATAATCTTTCAGCATGTCGGAGTATTCACGGTTTATCCGCAAATCAGGAATGCCACGGTCATTGAGTATCAGCGTTATTTCTCCGTTGTTAGTTTCGACAATAAAATCCGGGGTGATGCGATTCATGATCGTAATCATCGAATCGTCCCAATTGCCTCCGGGTTTGGGATTCAATGAAGTGATTTCGTGTATAACTGCTTTCATTTGTTCTTCGTCAATATCTAATGATTTCTGTATCCTATCATAATGTTTGCGGGTAAACTCTTCAAAATAGTTAGTCAGGATATCTATCGCCAGATCCGCTTCTTTTGTTTCCTTACGTTTTTTTAACTGGAGAATCAGACATTCCTGCAGGTTACGCGCACCAATGCCCGGCGGATCAAGCTCCTGAATTATTTTTAACAGGTCTGTCAACTCTTCTTCACTGATATCTTCTCCCGACTGAAAAGCGATATCGTCGGCAATCGCATGTATATCGCGCCGTAAATATCCGTCATTATCAATGTTTCCAATAATGTATTCGCCGATTTTTTTATCTCTTTCAGATAGTTCATTGAGAAGTAATTGCTGAAGTAAATAATCGGAAAGCGATTGCTCATTATTAAAAAGAACACTTTCCTTGCGTTCTTCTTTATTACTCATTTCCGCCAGTTTATAATCCGGAATATCATCTTCACTCATATAATCTCCAAGAGACAAATCTTCATTTGTATCCTGATTCTCTGTCTGATTTTCTTCCGCATTATAATCCGGATCCTGTTCGTCGGGATAATCTTTTCCTTCCTCAAGCGCCGGGTTTTCATCCAATTCATTTTTTATACGCTCTTCTATTTCAAGCGCCGGCAGTTCCAACATTCGGATCGTCTGTATCTGTTGCGGTGAAAGCCGCTGTTGCTGTTTGAGCTGTTGTTGCTGTTTAAGTGCCATAGAAATACCATCTCTTTAGGCTACAAAGATAATGAAGCGGATAAAAAAGGCAAAATAAAATGCTTTATTTTGTCTTTTCTTTTGTTTTGAACCGGTAATCGCAATATTTCCATTCAGGAAACGAAGCTGATTCCGAAAGGATGCAGAATTACTTTTTATTGTTTTCATCATGTCTGAATCTTTTCTCTGTAAAAAAAAACTTTTTTCATTCGTATGCGCTTGGAAAACCGAAGTTTTTCATCTATTTTTGTACGGAAAAAAAAAGGGAATGATTTTGTATGCGGCAATATAAAGAAGAAGATGTAGTGAAGCGCCTGCGCGATCCCAAAACACAACGGGATGCGTTTGCAGAGGTGGTTGCGGCATATAGTGAAAAATTATATTGGCAGATACGTAAGATGGTTTTGAACCATGAAGACGCGAACGATCTCTTGCAAAATACATTTCTGAAAGCGTGGTCCAATCTGGATAATTTCCGTGGAGATGCAAAACTTTCCACATGGATGTATAAGATCGCAGTAAACGAATGTATTACATTTTTAAACAAACAACGTGCAATAAACAACGTTCCGCTTGATGATACGGATATTTATCTGTTGCAGACGCTGAAAGCTGATGATTATTTTGACGGAGATAAGATTGATGAAAAATTGCAGGAGGCGATCTTAAATTTACCGGAAAAACAACGACTCGTTTTTACAATGAAATATAATGATGAAATGAAATATGAAGAAATATCCGAGATATTAGGTACTTCGGTCGGGGCGTTGAAAGCTTCTTATCATCATGCTGTGAAAAAAATCGAGGCATTTTTAACAAAAGATCTTTAAACCTTTTAATATGAGAGTAGTCTAACAGTCCGCAGAAAGGAGGCTAAGTTATGGATACAAATAATAAATTAGACGGACTAAAGGAACGTAATCCGTTTCGCGTTCCTGAAGGTTATTTTGAAAGTTTTACGGAAAACATGATGAATCGTCTGCCGGAAAAACCGATAGAGGAACCGAAAGTGATTTTTATATATGATCGTGTAAAACCGTGGTTGTATATGGCCGCTGCATTTGTAGGGGTTATTCTATTATTTAATGTTTTAAATAAGACGACAGGAACTTCTCCGAAAAATAAGGATATGCAGGCAGGAACTACAGTGACTGTATCTCTTTCCGGCGCTGAATCGGAAGCAGATGAAAATGCTGAATTTCTGGAGTATATTGAAAATATGTATATAGATAAATATGCGTTATCTTATATTGATGACTATGTGTATGAATAATTAAGTAACAGATGAAAAAGGTGAAAAATTTTGTAATATGTTTTTCTGCACTGATTATATCCGCTTTGCAATTACCGGCACAGGAACATAAGCATGGAGGACGTAAACCCTTCGACAGGGAGGCGTTTACCGCTAAGCGGAATGTATATATAACGGAGCAAATCGGCCTGACGGCTACGGAAGCGTCTGTTTTTATCCCATTGGATAATGAGTTGATGCAAAAAAAGTTTGAAGTGGGTCGGGAATGCCATAGACTGGAACGTGAGTTGAAAAAGAAAGACGGCAAAACAGAAGAAGAATATAAGAAACTTCTGAAATGTCGTGAGGACGTGAAAGCGAAAAGGGATAAATTAGACAAAGAATATTTAGAGAAATTTAAAAAAGTTTTGTCTGTGGAGCAGATCGTCAAATATCAAAGCGCTGACCGGGCTTTCTTTGACGAATTTGTACGCGACCGGAAAAAATAAAAGTTCTTGTTAACAAGAATAATATCATTTTTAGTGTTTTTGTTTAGATTTAGTTTTAGCTTTGAT
>JAIRKN010000157.1 GCA_031260095.1 Tannerella sp.
GTCAGAGTGTTATTCCTGTTTTGAATATGGCGATCTCCCGGTATCCTTTCTTCTCATTATGGGTTGGTTTACCGCTTGCGATGTCACCTACAAAAGAGATAAAACGATCTGCCAGAGAAGTCATAGATTCTCCCTCCACAAGTGTTCCGGCGTTAAAATCAATCCATCCCGGCTTATGTTCGGACAAACGGGTATTGGTTGAACATTTGACGGTAGGAACGAATGTTCCGAACGGCGTACCTCGTCCTGTTGTAAAAAGTACGATATGACATCCCGAAGCGGCCAGAGCGGTGCTGGCCACCAGATCATTCCCCGGAGCGAAAAGCAAAGACAGACCTTTTGTCTTAATCCGCTCTCCATAACGAAGCACATCTTTCACGGCAGACGTCCCGGATTTCTGTGTACATCCGAGAGATTTCTCTTCCAGTGTAGATATTCCGCCGGCTTTATTTCCAGGAGACGGATTTTCATAAACAGGCTGATTATTCGAGATAAAATACCTCTTAAAATCATTGATCAAGGCCACCGTCTTATCAAATAAATCTTTCGTATCACAGCGATTCATCAGAATTGTTTCCGCCCCAAACATTTCAGGCACTTCCGTCAGCACCGTACAGCCTCCCTGGGCAACAAGAAAATCGGAAAAAACGCCCAATAACGGATTCGCCGTAATGCCGGAAAAACCGTCCGATCCGCCACATTTAAGTCCCACTTTAAGTTCGCCGAAAGACACCTCCTCACGTTTATCTTTAGAAACAACATCATACAGTTCGCGCAGGATTTGCATCCCTTCTTCGTATTCGTCGTCAACCTGCTGGGCGACCAGAAAACGAATCCTTTCCGCATCATATTCACCCAGCAGTTCGCGAAAAGCATCCGGCTGGTTATTTTCACATCCCAGCCCCACAATCAGCACGCCTCCCACATTCGGATGAAGCACCATATCTTTCAATATCTTGCGTGTATTCTCATGATCATCCCCCAACTGCGAACAACCATAATTATGAGGATAAGCAACGATCGCATCAACCCCGGCATCACTTAGCAGATCCCGACCCTGAACATCTATTCCTTTTTCGGCTCTCAACGATTCGGCCAGTTGCCCGATTACCCCATTCACGCAACCAACCGTAGGAATGATCCAGATCTCATTACGTATACCCACCTCGCCGTTTTTACGACGATACCCTCTAAATGTCAGATTTCTTTCCTCCATAAGGACAGTGCCCGGAGACGGAGCGTAAGTATATTCAGACAGACCCTCCAGATTAGTCTTTATATTTTTTTCATTGACGAGACATCCCTGTGATATTTCTTTTACCGCGTGTCCGATGGGGTCGCCGTATTTTACAATATTGTCGCCAACCGCAAAATCCCGCAATGCAACTTTATGACCGGCAGGAATCTCCTCCTTTACTTCCAATTCGGTTTCGCCTGCCGACACCTTCTCGCCGGCCGGCAGATCCTGTATAGCCACCATTACATTATCTGCCGGATTAATTTGTATATATCTCATACGATGACCTGTTTCACTGTTTCCATCATTCCTTTTTCCCGTATATCATCCAGAAAACCCTTCACCCGGTCGGTCAGCCCCGGTATCTTATTCAGGTCTTCTCCCCAGATAGACTGTGCGGCCAGCGTTCCTTCGGCCACTTTACGGGTAGAACCTGTCGCCCACAGCGACGTCAGAAGTTCCATGATTTCCGGTGCATCGTTGGGTACGATTTCCGTTCCGTCCGCACGCTTTCCTCCTTTATAGCAGGTTATAATAGCGGCAAGTCCCAACACAAGACCTTCCGGCAGTTCACCCTTACGCCCAAGATATGTTTTCAACCCGGGAAGATCGCGCGTCTTATATTTAGGGAATGAATTCAGCATAATCGACGTTACCTGATGATCGACAAACGGATTATTAAAACGCGCCAGCACATCGTTTGCAAACTTTTCAAGCTCGTCTTTCGGAAGATTCAACGTCTCCATCAACTCTTCAAACATGACTTTTCGGATATATTTCCCAACCACCTCATGCCGGCACGCATCACGCACAATATCTATCCCGGACAAATAAGCCACGGGGGAGAGCACCGTGTGCGGACCATTCAGCAGTGTTACTTTACGTTCATGGTAAGGCTCTTCCGAAGGCACGAAAAGAACATTCAGTCCCGCCTTATCCGCAGGAAATTCTTTCGCAACCTCCTCCGGCGCTTCAATCACCCATAAATGGAAAACCTCGGCCTGTACCACCAGGTTATCAATATATCCTGTCTTCTCCTGTATTGCCGCAATATCCTTACGAGGGAATCCCGGTACGATCCGATCCACAAGCGTGGCATATACGCCACATGCCTCCGCAAACCAGGTCTTAAATTCTTCCCCCAGGCGCCAGTGATCGATATACTGATAAATAGTCTCCTTCAATTTGTGTCCGTTAAGGAATATCAACTCGCAGGGGAAGATGATGAATCCTTTTGTCCTGTCCCGGTTAAACGTTTTGAAGCGATGATACAGTAATTGCACCAGTTTGCCCGGATAGGAAGAGGCGGGAGCATCCGTCAGTTTGCACGAAGGATCAAACGTTATGCCGGCCTCTGTTGTATTTGAAATAATGAAACGCATTTCCGGCTGTTCCGCCAGTTTCAGGAACGCCTCATGATCCGTATACGGATTAAGTGCGCGGCTTACCACATCAATCAGCGTAAGACTGTTCACGGCTTCTCCGCCGTCAAGACCCTGCAAATTGACATGGTACAGGCCGTCCTGTTTATTCAACAGATCCGCCATTCCTTTTTCAATCGGCTGCACCACGACGACACTGCTGTCAAAATCAGTCTTTTCATTCATATTATACACAATCCAGTCCGCAAACGCACGGAGAAAATTACCTTCGCCAAACTGTATAATACGTTCCGTCCGCCCCTTCTTCACTGCTGTTTCTCTGTTTAATTCTTTCATTGTATTTCTAGTATATTTTATTTATTCACCAATCAAAATTAAATATCTTTTGCTTTATAACCTAAATTTCACACTCAAGAGTTATCTAAAAAAAGCAAAGCGCTTGTAGATTACCAATACAATATCAGTATTGAATTTTTCAAAGTCCTCTGCATACTGATTGAGTATGGTCAGTTTACTTAATGAACATTGAACGCAGTTTGCCGCTTCAAGATAAATGACAAAGTGATAGTTAGAGGAGGTACCTGAAAATTGTTGGATAAGTTCCTCCGGCAAATAAACTTTCGATCCCAAAAATTGTTTCATCTCTGTTACGGTTTCACTGACAGGACGGCAGGAGTATAATCCAAGTAACAGCAAGCCTGTTAACAGATAATAAATATTCATCTTCATTTCAGGTTCAATACATTCAAATCGTAACGATATATGTCGTCTTTAGCGTCCAGGGAGTATAAGGCATTATTCTTGGCGTCTATTGCTATTTCTCTTATGGGATGCCCTAAATCCAACTTTTTCACCAGATTCCCGTTCCAGTCAAAAACATGGACAAGGTACGGATCTTTGTTTTCTGATGAACGGA
>JAIRKN010000268.1 GCA_031260095.1 Tannerella sp.
CGTCGTCGAGGGCGACCGGCTGCTCAAACGTACCGTGCTGCTGGGCGAGAGCAATTTCGAGTATGTGGAGGTGATCAGCGGCCTCAGAGAAGGAGAGGAAGTCGTCGTCTCGGATATGAACCATTACAAAGAGAAAAACAAACTGAAAATCCATCATTAAAACAGTATGATACGACATTATTTCAAACAAGCGCTGCAGATATTGAAGGAAAACCCTTTAGTGCATATTATTTCAATTTTAGGCGTCGCGTTATCCATCGCCATGATCCTGGTGATCGTGCTGGTATTTCAGATCAACAACGCGGGCTATGCTCCGGAATCGAATCGCAACAGGATGCTGTATGTTTTGGGCACGGAAGTATTTTGCGAAGCAAAGTCGATGAGAAACAGAGGCGCCATGTCGGCCGAAGTGGTAAAAGAGTGCTTTTATCCGCTCCGGACGCCGGAAGCGGTTACGGCCAAAACAAGAGAAAAACGTCCGGTCTCACTACCCGGCGAACGTCTGTTTGCCGAATATGATATCCTCTATACAGATACGGGCTTCTGGCAAATCTTTGACTTTCATTTTTTGCAGGGAGCGCCCTTTAGTGCGGCCGATTTCGAATCCGGCATTCCCCGTGCAGTCATAACCGAGACCGCTGCCCGTAAATTATTAGGGACGACCGATGCGACCGGCAGGGATCTTATTTTTAATTATACCACCTACAGGATCTGCGGCGTGGTTAAACAATTCAGTAGCGCCGCTAAACAGGCTTCTGCGGATATCTGGGTGCCTTACACCTCGAAGGCGGGCCTCGTCGCACAAAGTTCTTCCTACGAAAATATGGCCGGCATCTTCAGCGTCATCCTGCTGGCGAAAAACAGATCCGATTTTGAAACGATAAAGACAGAACTGAACAGGCAGACCGAAATGTATAACAGCGCGAAACAAGATTGTAAAGTCGGTTTTATAAATAACCCGATTACCCATCTGGAATTGGCGACCGGATCCGGCGGATTCAGAAAAATCCCTCTAAAAGACTACCTGATAGAGACCGGTTCGAATGTCCTGTTCCTCCTCCTCATCCCGGCTATTAATCTGATCAGCGTTGTCATGTCATCGGTTAAGAAAAGGAAAGGAGAGATCGGATTGCGCAAAGCCTTCGGCGCCACAAAGGGAACGATCGTCCGGCAAATCTTATTCGAAAACATGGCGCTCGCTATGATCGGCGCTATGATTGGCTTCGGACTCTCATTCGTATTTCTCTATCTGGGCCGTTCTTTCCTGTTGGAGGAAGGCATGTTGCTGACAGCCGGTATGCTCTTCAAACCGGGATTGTTTATCTCCGTCTTGATCTTCGCCTTTTTACTGAATCTGCTGAGCGCCGGACTTCCCGCTCTCAGTATCGCCCGTCAGCAGATTACAGAAGCGTTAAATGATACGAACTATTAAGATAAATGAAATATGATTAGACATCTGTTAAAAATAATTCTGTCACAGCGAAAAACGAATCTATGGATATTCGCAGAACTGTTAGTTGTGATATGTGCTGTCTGGTGGATGAGCGACCAACTTTATGTCGATCTGCGCACTTATTATTCGTCAATGGGATATGATATATCCAATTCCTGGCGTTTTCAATTAGACTTATTTAGCCCCGAAGCGCTGGGATATGTCCCCGAAGAGGTCAACCCGTCACCGGGCGGCGAAGATATTACCAAGTTACAACAACAGATCAAACAACATCCTGCCGTCGAAGACGTTTATATCTCTTCCTATTCGGCTCCCTATTCGTTCGGAAACTCCTGGAGAAGTATTGAACCGGTAGACGGCGATACGGCGATCCATGAACAGGGATTCCAATGCCGTTTTGTATCACCGGAATATTTTGATATGTTCCGCATAACCGATATCCAGGGAAACTCCATTACCCAACAACTGAAAGATAAACACAATCCTGTGATCGTATCGGAAGATCTGGCATTGAAATTTTTCCATACCAACGATGTGCGCGGACGACAGGTCCGCTATCTCAACGAAGGGGGCGAACACATGACCATTGTTGCCGTATCGGTTCCCTATCGCGATAATGATTTTGTACGAAGCGAGCCATTTTTTTATAAACTGATTACGCCTCAAAACATCAACGATTACTTCGCCGGAAACTCTGCCAAATATGCGGAATTTTGTGTACGGATGAAACAACCGTTTTCGCAGGACGAGATGAACGAATTTCTTCGCGAAATGGGCGACCGTCTCGTCGTCAATAACCTGCATGTATTCAGCGCGAATTCTATCGAATATTACCGGGATCTACAGATAAACGAAACGATCCGCAAACAAGACCGAAAACTGTCGCTGATGATTTTCTTACTGGTAAATGTCCTTTTTGGAATCACTGGCACTTTTTGGTTACGCGGCCAATCCCGTTATTCGGAAATCGGATTACGTATTGCGCTCGGCGCTAACCGGGGCAATATAAAGTATTTTATGTATATGGAGGGGCTGCTGATCCTGTTGCTGACAACGCCGCTTACCCTTGCATTTGCATTTCATATGATTTTCCTGGATCTGCTTGATACGTACCGCATACCTTATACGATCGGACGATTTGTGATTACTTACGGCGGCGCTTATCTGCTGACGTCGGTTATGATTATGACCGGAGTCCGGCTTCCCGTACGAAAAGCCGTGCAAATCGCACCCGCAGAAGCATTGTATTATGAATAACGATATTCATACGTAGAAAAGCGAAATCCTTTGGATCAGATTACTCAATAATTCAATATATAAATAAAAAGATTATGATTAAATTAACCAATCTGGAAAAAATTTACCGTACAAAAGAAATTGAAACAGTCGCATTG
>JAIRKN010000055.1 GCA_031260095.1 Tannerella sp.
TGTATTTGTTTCGGGATTTTTTATTAATTTTGCCGTCTGTATTTCAAAATTATCATCATGAGGATAACATTCATTTTCGTATTGACGACATTCCTGTTAACGACGATCTCTGCGCAGAAAAAAGCGCCGAAATGGTTAGAGAAGGTAAACAAGGCAATCATTACAATAGAAACCACAACAAAAGAAGGTACATCCCGAAACGGCAACGGTTTTTTTATTCATGAAAATGGAGAAGCCGTATCTTCATACGACCTGTTCAGGAATGCGGAGAAAGCGGTTGTTACCACTATGGATGGTGAAAAACTTCAGGTCGTCCGGATACTGGGTGCGGACGACTTGTACGGGGTCATCCGGTTTAAGGTTTCTATAAAGAAAAAAACACCATTCCTGACGGTCGTGAACACAGATCCGCCACTAAACGCGACGGCCTTTATCCCTCCTTCCAAAGAAGAAAAAGAATGGTCGCAAGGCGCCATATCAGAAATTACGAAAGTAAAAGGAACTTATAATTATTACAAAATTGAAAAGCCTCTTCCCGCGTCGCAGGAAAGTTTTCCTTTATTAAACGAAAACGGAGAAGTATTTGCCTTAACACAGGCGGATGCGTCGGGAAAAGGCAAAACCTATGGCCTATCCGTCGAATATATAAAGAGCCTGAATGTCGCATCTATGGATATGCTGAAACGCACCTATTCGGAAATTGGGATCCGTAAGGCATGGGGCTCTTCTGCAGAAGAAGCGCAGATCTCACTCCTATTATATGCCTCGCAGCAGGACGCCCCGACATATCTCGAAACGTTGAACGATTTTATTTCAACCTTCCCCAATGCTGCGGAGGGGTATGTCAGTCGCGCATCACATTATGCTTATCATCGTAAAGAATTGGCTTCTGCGGAGAACGAACAGTTACAGATGCTTGACCGGGCATGGGAAGACCTGGATAAGGCGGGAAAACAAACAAAGAATAAAGCGGACGCATACTACAATAAAGCCAAATTAATTTTCGGAGTGATCACGAACGACACTACCCTCCGCTACAAAGAGTGGAATATGGCGGTTGCCTCGGATTACATCAGGAAAGCCATTGCGGAAAACGATCTCCCGGCCTATCGTCATTTGGAAGGCGACGTTGCTTTCTATAATCAGGAGTATGAAAACGCCTACCATTCCTATTCTATTATCAACCAAAGCCCCTCGGCTTCGGCTTCGTCCTGGTACCTCGCGGCAAAAAGCAAAGAACAGATACCCGGCTCTAACCCGATAGAGATTATAACAATGATGGATAGCGCCGTCGCGAAAAGCCCGGCAAACGAAGCAACGGCTTATCTGCTGGAAAGCATTGATCTGAAAATGCAGACTGGCCTTTATGATCAGGCGGTAAAAGACTATGACACGTATTACAGGTTAGCGGGAGGGAACGTAAATGACGGCTTCTATTATTTCAGGGAACAGGCGAAGTTTCGTTCCAATGATTTAGAAGGCGCTTTGAAAGATGTGGATATGGCTATCGCGGGCAACCCCACAAATGCTATCTATCATGCGGAAAAAGCATCGGTATACCTGCGATTGAAAGATCCTGAAAAAGCACAGGCCAGCGCCGAAAAGGCAATTGAACTACAGCCGGATTTCGCCTCCGCCTACCGGATATTGGGCATTTGCCTGATCCGCCGGGAGAAAAAAACGGAAGCCTGCCCCTATCTGGAAAAAGCCAAAGAATTAGGAGATCCGGTCGTCGATAAACTGATAACAGAGCATTGTGGCGAATCGTAAACAAAATAATAAAGAACGAACTATTAAAAACAAACAAAAATGAACGATGTAAAAATTATGAACAGGGCAGCAGACAATATCCGTATTCTGGCTGCTTCGATGGTAGAGAAAGCTCGTTCCGGTCATCCCGGGGGAGCGATGGGAGGAGCAGATTTTATCAATTTGCTTTATGCGGAATTTCTGAATTACGATCCGGACCGGCCGGATAATCCTTACCGCGACCGTTTTTTCCTGGATCCGGGACACATGTCGCCGATGTTATACGCTGTCCTGGCTTTATCGGACAGGATGCCATTAAAAGAACTGGAAAATTTCCGGCAGTGGGGAAGTCTTACGCCGGGACATCCCGAAGTGGACGTGGCGCATGGTATTGAAAACACCTCCGGCCCGCTCGGACAGGGTCATGCAATGGCGCTTGGCGCTGCCATAGCCGAACGTTTCATGGCGGCGCGTTTCGGGGATTGGATGGCGCATAAAACGTATGCTTATATCTCCGATGGAGGTATTCAGGAAGAAGTATCGCAGGGGGTAGGCCGTATTGCAGGTCATTTGGGCCTGAATAACCTGATCATGTATTACGATTCGAACAACATACAACTCTCCACGAAAGTCGACGAAGTAGATACCGAAGACGTGGCGGCAAAATACGCAGCCTGGAACTGGAATGTCCTGCAAGTGGACGGATGTTCGGTAGACGAAATCCGTAAGGCGCTGAAAGTTGCCCATCAGGAAAAGAAACGCCCGACGATCATAATCGGTAAAACCGTAATGGCAAAAGGGGCCGTCGACGCACAGGGCAAAAGTTATGAACATACGGTATCGACACACGGACAACCGCTGTCTGCCGCAGGCGCCGACACGAACGCCACGATCAAAAACCTCGGTGGCGATCCGGCGAAACCGTTCACCGTATTCCCGGAAGTGAAGAAGCTGTACGCCGAACGCCGGAAAGAATTAAAACATTGGGCACAGACAACCGCTAAGGAAGAGGCGACGTTCCGGAAGAATCATCCGGAATTGGCGACAAAATTAGACATGTTCTTAAGTGGAAAAATACCTGCGATCCCTTATTCGTCCGTCGGGATGAAAGAAAATATCGCAACACGTGCAGCATCCGCAACCATGCTTGGAGTATATGCACAGAACGTAGAGAATATGATCGTCGCATCGGCCGATCTCAGTAATTCGGATAAGACGGACGGTTTCCTTAAATAGACCAAAGCTTTCAAAAAGGGAGATTTCTCCGGACAGTTCCTGCAAGCGGGAGTCAGCGAACTGACGATGGCCTGTATTATGAACGGAATGGCGCTGCATGGGGGAGTGATACCCGTGTGCGGTACGTTTTTTGTATTTTCCGACTATATGAAACCGGCCGTGCGCCTGGCTGCACTGATGCATCTGCACGTCATCTATGTATGGACGCACGATTCATTCCGCGTCGGCGAAGACGGCCCTACGCACCAGCCGGTCGAGCAGGAGGCGCAGATCCGCCTGCTGGAACATCTGAAAAACCATAGCGGGAAACGCTCCATGATCGTTCTTCGTCCGGCAGATGCGGAAGAAACGATCTATGCCTGGAAAACGGCCATAGAAAGCAACCGTCCGACAGCGCTGATCCTTTCCCGCCAGAATATAAACAATTTGCCGGCGGCAAGCGGAAACCGCCGTAAGGAAGCCCGGCAAATAACGAAAGGCGGATATATCGTCAGCGATTCGGAGGGAACGCCGGACGTTGTGATGCTGGCAAGCGGCTCCGAAGTGGCAACCCTTGTCGAAGGCGCAGAAAAACTGAAAAAAGACGGCGTTAAAACCCGTATCCTGTCCGTACCGTCCGAAGGATTATTCCGCGACCAGAAAGCCGGTTATCAGGAAAGCGTATTACCGAAAGGCATCAAACGCTTCGGACTCACCTCAGGTCTTCCCGTTACCCTGCTCGGACTGGTAGGCGACAACGGCGAAATTCATGGTATGCCCGGTTTTGGCTATTCGGCTCCTTATAAGGTGCTGGATCAGAAACTGGGCTTCACCGGAGATCATGTCTACAAACTGGTAAAGAAAATGTTGAAAGACTAATGATCCGCCCCGGTGTCGACAGTAGGAGGCAAACAACCTCCCGCTGTCGCACCGTATTTAACGTATTTATTCCGCTGTTCTACAACAGTACAAACTCGAATTAATTATGAATTTTACAAACACAACGATCGGATTAGTCGGCGATCACACCGCTTTTGATTATAAAGAACGAATTAAAAAACATCTTGAAGAAAGAGGGTTGAAATATATTGATTTCGGCGTGTACTCCACCGAAAAGAGCGATTATCCCGACTTTGCCCACCGGTTAGGAGAAACCATTACAGAAAATCGCCTGGAAATGGGAATCGCCCTGTGCGGTACGGGAAACGGCATGGCCATCACACTGAACAAATATCCCA
>JAIRKN010000069.1 GCA_031260095.1 Tannerella sp.
TACATCTTTGATATCGACGATCATGAACTGGGACGAATGATGATTTTTGCGAAAAAAATAGCTGTCGCAATGAAAAAAACCGTACCATGCAGAAGAATCGCTCTTACCGTGATCGGCCTTGAAGTGCCCCACGCCCATATCCACTTGATTCCCATAAACAAAGAATCCGATATGTCTTTTTCCAACCCTAAACTTACATTCACGCCGGAAGAATTTCAGTCTATCGCAGATCATATAAAATCAGCACTGTAAAAAGATAAACAGGCATGGAAATCACTGGAACAGATTCAGGAATACCGCAATAAAATAGATTCGTCGGCTCCTGCCTGGTTGGTGATTTTCGACCGTCGTCCCAAGTCAGAAAAACTGTCGTGGGACAAAAGCATTTCATGGACTGTCGATGAAATAAGTAATGTGACGATATTGGGATGTTAAATTTATAAATTTTGTTAGTTTCGGTGAAAAATACAGGGGTGCTCTTCCCGTTGTAACGGCGTTGTTCGCGAGTTGGTAATGGCGCAAGCAGCATCATTACCGTAGTTTTATAATAACAGTGCGAAACGCCGTCCGGCAACACTCCGGTACATAATTATTGCAAAAATCCTTGCGGATTTAAGGCGTACCTAAAAAAAACACCGGATTATTTTCCCCTCTCAACAATAAATAAGAATAACAATACGTTGTGAAATCAGCGTATTTTCGTAAATTTGCAGTCAAATTAAAAATTAACATACAAAAGATGAAGAAATTTCGACGAACGAATAGAATTACCGGCCTGCTTGTTTTCGCAATCGCGGCAACCGTATATTTAATGACAATTGAGCCGACAGCAAGTTTTTGGGACTGCGGAGAGTTCATTACTTCGGCATATAAACTGGAAGTAGGGCATCCTCCCGGAGCGCCGTTATTCATGTTAGTAGGCAATCTGTTCTCTCATCTGACGGATGCGGCCAATGCGGGTAGAATGGTAAATGTGATGTCCGCATTATTCAGTGCACTGACCATTCTGTTTCTGTTCTGGACCATCACGCATCTGGCAAGAAGAATGATGATCAGAGATGACGAAAAAATAACCTTATCGCAGACGATCCTTATTCTGGGGTGCGGGTTAGTCGGTTCGTTGGCCTATACTTTCAGTGATACATTCTGGTTTAGCGCTGTCGAGGGCGAAGTCTACGCTTCCGCTTCTTTATTCACCGCCGTTGTTTTCTGGCTGATCCTCAAATGGGAAGAACATGCGGACGGTCCTCATGCCGACCGCTGGATCGTACTGATCGCCTACCTAATGGGGCTGAGTATCGGCGTCCACCTGTTGAATCTGCTTTGCATACCGGCGATTGCACTTGTTTACTATTATAAACGATATCCGGCTCCGACCCTCAAAGGAATGTTCTATACCATATTCATATCCTTTGCTATCATCGCTATCATGATGTATGGCATCGTGCAGGGACTTGTTGAAGTATGCGGATGGTTTGAATTACTTTTCGTCAACGTATGCGGCATGCCCTATAATTCCGGCGTATTTGCTTACGTAATCATCATCTCCGGAGCATTAATATGGGCGATATGGGAAACCATGCGTAAAGAAGTCAATGAAAAACGGATGAAAGCGGCCTTTATTTTAACCGTAACCGTCGTAGGAATACCCTTTATCGGGAACGGCTACTTATTAGGAATCCTGCTGATTGCCGCATTAACAGGATTCATGTTCGGTTACAAAAAAATAAATGTAAAAGCGATCAACACGATCCTGATATCATTAATGGTCATCGTGATCGGCTATTCTACTTTCGCGCTGATCCTCATCCGCGCCACAGCCGAAACGCCGATGAATCAGAATAATCCGAATGACATCTTCACCCTCCGCACCTACCTGGCACGCGAACAATATGGCGATACGCCCCTCCTATATGGCAAAACCTACGTTTCCGACGTAAAACGCGAGCGGCAGGGCAATCACCTCATCCCCGTCATGAAGGCCGGCGTTCCGACATGGACACGTGTCATAAAAGAAAGTCCGGACGAGAAAGACCACTACTTCATTTCGTCGAAAAACGAACGGGCCATTTATATCGAAGAAACCTGCATGTTATTCCCACGCATGTACAGCTCGGTCGATGAAAACCATATCGCCGGGTATAAGGAATGGGGGGAAGTGAAAGGAACGCCGGTCAGGATCCAGCAGGGAAGCGAATCAAAAACAGTAATGAAACCGACATTCGGCGAAAACCTGCGATATTTCTTCAATTACCAGCTGAATTTCATGTACTGGCGTTATTTCATGTGGAATTTCTCCGGCCGGCAGAACGATATCCAGGGACACGGGAATATTATGCACGGAAACTGGATAACCGGCATCAAATTCCTGGACGAACTGCGTGTTGGCCCCCAGGATAACATGCCGCCCGATATCATCGACAACAAAGGTCATAATGCCTTTTACATGCTTCCATTGATACTTGGGATAATCGGAATCCTGGTTCAGGTACTGAAAAAAGGCGACAAAGGCATACAGGGCTTCTGGATTACATTCTTCCTGTTCTTCATGACCGGCATTGCAATCGTCTTATACCTCAACCAGCCCCCGTTCCAGCCACGTGAACGGGATTACGCATACGCCGGCTCATTCTATGCTTTCTGCATCTGGATCGGTATCGGGGTCGCCGGTATCGCCCAGCTACTGGAACGCGCAAAAATACCTCCCGTTGCGGCAAGTTTGATGGCCACCGTCATTTGCCTGTTCGTACCGTTACAAATGGCCTCCCGGACATGGGACGATCATGACCGTTCGGGACGTTATGTTGCGCGTGACTTCGGGCGGAACTACCTCGAATCATGCGAGCCGAATGCCATTATCTTTACGCATGGCGACAATGACACTTTCCCGCTATGGTATGTGCAGGAGGTAGAAGGCGTTCGCACGGACGTACGAGTCTGCAACACCAGCTATCTCCAGACCGACTGGTACATCAACCAAATGAAACGCCAGGCCTATAATTCCGACCCCTTACCGATATCGTGGACCTACAAAGATTACCTGCAAGGACAACGCGATCTTATCTATATCATCCCTTCATCAGAGCAGCCGCGGCCGATCAACCTGGGTACGGCGCTCGACTTCATCAAAAGCGATAACCCGAAGCATAAATTCCAGTATGGAAATTCGATGCAGGATTATATTCCGGCGTCCCGGTTTACCCTTCGTGTCGACTCGGCCGCCGTCGTAAATAATAAAATCGTGAACAGGGAATATGAACCTTATATCGAAAACGAAATAACGATGAATTTTGACGGGAAAAACTATATTACAAAAGTAGACGTTATATCTATGGATATGATTAAAACGAATAATTGGGAGCGCCCGATCTATTACGCATCCACCGTACCCGGAACTCTGTATGGCTATGTGGGGAATAATTTACAGAAAACAGGCCTTGCATTTCAGTTGGTGCCGGTGAATACGACCGGACATGACATTACGATCAATACGACAAAGATGTATGACAATGTCATGAATAAATTCAAATGGGGCGGCATTGACAAGTCGGAGGTATATCTGGAAGAAAATACCATGAGGATGTGCAAATCATACCGTCAGGTATTATTCGCTGATCTGGCCGAAGCGTTGATGAAAGAGGGCAAAGCCGATAGCGCCCTGAAAGTCCTTGACCGTTGCCTCGAAGTGCTGCCTGAAAAAAACGTCCCATACGACTTTTCTATTTATCCGATAGCCCGGCTCTATTTTTCCTTGGGAGAAACGGAAAAAGCCAAAGACATTACGGCAAAAATGGTAGAACGAAGCATGACGGAAGTAGACTGGATGCTCCGCTTAAAACCGGCACAACGCGAAACGTTCCAGAGAAACATAAACTACAATCTGGCCGTGATGAGGGACATCCTGACAGTAAGTATGCAATACGACAAAGAGTTTGCCCAGTCGTATATTGAGCGCTTCAATAACTATTCCATGCAATTTGAATCCGGCCAGAAGAAACCGTAAAAGATGTTGATCGAACAGCCTCCCCGGATTTACCGCTGGTTATTTCCGGGGGCCTTTTGGCGGATCCCTTCGCCGAAAGGGATGAAAAAAAGCGTCTACCTGACTTTTGACGACGGCCCTATCCCCGAAATGACGACATGGATTCTGGATACGCTCGACAAATACGGTATAAAAGCTACCTTCTTTTGTGTGGGAGAGAACGTAAGTAAAAACCCGGAACTCTACCAATCCGTATTAGATCGTGGGCATCGTGTAGGGAATCACACGTATAACCACATACAGGGAATACGTTCCCGGTCGGGAAATTACATCCGTAACATTGCAAAAGCCGCCCAATCTATCGACAGTGATCTATTCCGTCCTCCGCATGGCCACATGCGCCTCTCACAGGTATTACGGCTGCGTCGGCTTTTCAGGATTATCATGTGGGACGTTGTAACCCGTGATTATAGCCCGCACATGACGGCAAAAGGCGTTTTCAACAACATAAAACGATATACACGTAACGGATCCATCATCGTATTCCATGATTCGCTGAAAGCTGCCGGACGGATAGAAGAATCGCTCCCCAGATCCATTGAATGGCTCCTGAAAGAGGAATACGAATTTAAAGTGTTCGACTGAGGGATGCGATAGCGACGGCGCACGAGGCCTTACTTTTTCCTTCCTTCGTATCAGGACAAAAGAACAACCTTACCCCTTACCGGTTTGCAACTGCGCCTTCAAAGCGGCAAGTTCGGCAAGGGCAGCTTCTTTTTCGGCGCGTTCGACACGTTCGCGGGCAAGGGCGGCTTCCTTTTCGGCACGTTCGGCGCGGACGTGGGCGAGGGCAGATTCCTTTTCGGCGAGTGCAGACTCCTTTTCAGCAAGAGCGGCTTCTTTCTCGGCGCGTTCACGGGCGAGGGCTTCTTCTCTCTTGCGAAAATGTTCCGTCACGTCGTCTTCCATTTCCATTGCTTCGCGGATATCCCTGTCGGCGACGGCCAACTGCAAGCGGCGCACGATAGGACGGTACTCTTCCGGGAAAAGCTCCACTTTCAAATTGAGGATATGGCAGTCGTCCATCCGGTTGGCCTGGTCGAAAATACTCAGCAGGATTTCCAGATCGTTGCGGCGGCGGCCTTTCAGTTCCGGCACCTGAACGATCCACGAGCGGTGGTGCAGGCTCTCCACAAACTCGTTGCGTAGCCCTTTCAACTCGCGGCCCGTCCCGGCGTCCAACGCAAGGGGATCGACTGTCATCACCGGTACGCCTTTCACGCCGATGCCCGAGCCGATGAAATATATGCAATAGATCTGCATCGGATGTTCGACGCCCGACGAATCGACGTAGATGTTCTCCGGTTTCTGATACTGACCGCCCATATAACGCCTGAAGCGCATGATGTCGGTACCGATCGACACTTTCTGCACTTCTATCATCACCAGTTTGGACGTATCTCCGAT
>JAIRKN010000088.1 GCA_031260095.1 Tannerella sp.
GGCAGTTTATACTGCCCCACATCGGCAATAGGATCATACATGTCGGCATATCTCACTTTTTCTCTTTGCGTGCAGGCCGCCTGCATCAGGCACAGCAGACCGCACAAAATCAAATTTCCGGTTATTGTTCTCATATTATTTTATTTGAGTTATATCATCGCAAAGATCTGCTTTTTATCTCAGTTTTGCAAATCTTTTTCATTCATTCTTTCTTTTGAGGTGCTATGAAAAATATCCGGCAGGCGGTTTTAACTGATGTTCATAAAAGTCGTCGTTCTTATAATGATCGTGTAGCGATCTTTTCGTGCATCTGGAAACCATTTACCTTCTGACATAATTATTTTCTCCTGTAATTAAATTTAAAAATTTCTCAATGAATAATTCTCTGATTCTAATATTTTTTTTAAACAACTAATAATTAACAATGTAATCTTATTATCGTTCGCCAACGCCAATTGATTTTCGCCAACGCCAATATGGATTTTGTGAAAATCACGCGTCGTTCGTTAACGCCAATTTCGATAGAGGAAGAAATGTTCCAAAACAGCGCCGGTACAAGCATACTACTTATCACTGAATTGATTTGTTCGGCACTTGCCCGTTCTAATTTCTTGCGTCCCATAATTCTCCCTTTTCTATAAAAGAAAAAGCCGCGTACCTCACGGTATGCGACTCCAATTGCTTTGTTAATAAACAGTGCGGTATTTATAATAGTATTCTGTATCTAAAAAACATCCATCTCTTACTTTTTTACTTTTTATGTATCTTTATTATGACAAATAAAAAACTTAACATATAAAACAAATAACCCAAACAAACTTTTTACCGCTTTCCTTTCACAATACAAATGTCGGATATTCTTGTTAAGAGAGTATTGCATGCATGTTAAATTTTTTTTATTATTGTGTTACAAAGATATTACAAAAAAAGTTTTTTATTTCATGATTCCGTGATTATTTAAAATGGATATCCTTTATTTTCGGAAGAAGTAATGCCGAACTCTCATTATATGAAGATGATAATACCACATAATGATTATGAAAAAGGCATTTACTCGTTGATTCATTTCCAAAATGACATTACGGAAAAAATCGCATTTTACGTATAAAATTTTCCAATCCAAAGGAAAACCGGAACAATCCGGTGATGTTTACCAAAGAATTTTCCTGTGCAAATAAAGAAATCATGATAGATATATACTATATTTCATCTGTAAAATATTAAAAAATCCACTTATCAATCCAATTTCAATACGGCAAGAAATGCTTTTTGCGGAACTTCTACCGTACCGATCTGTTTCATACGCTTCTTTCCTTCCTTCTGTTTTTCAAGGAGTTTGCGTTTACGGGAAACATCGCCTCCATAACATTTGGCGGTTACATCTTTCCGGACAGCTTTGATCGTTTCGCGGGCGATAATTTTTGAACCGATCGCAGCCTGTATAGCAATATCAAACTGTTGACGCGGGATTAATTCTTTCAACTTTTCACACATCCTGCGACCAAAAGAAACGCTGTTATCAAAATGCGTGAGCGTCGAAAGAGCGTCTACAGATTCACCATTCAGAAGAATATCCAGTTTGACTAATTTACTTGGCCTGAAGTCATGTAAATGATAATCAAATGACGCGTATCCTTTCGAAATACTTTTCAGTTTATCATAGAAATCAATAACAATCTCTCCCAACGGCATGTCATATATAATCTCAATACGGTTACCCGTGATATATTCCTGTTTTATCAGGATACCACGCTTCCCGAGACATAAGGTCATAATAGGACCAATATAGGTAGTCTGCGTAATCACCGACGCACGTATATACGGTTCGTCGATATGATCAATCAGCGTCGGATCCGGCAATCCGCTCGGGTTATGTACTTCCGTACAGTTACCTTTACGGTCATATACTTTATAAGAAACATTCGGAACGGTCGCGATCACATCCATATTAAACTCACGATCCAAACGCTCCTGAATAATTTCCATGTGCAGCAATCCCAGAAATCCACAACGAAAACCAAAACCTAAAGCGGCCGAACTTTCCGGCTGGAATGTCAGCGAAGCGTCATTTAATTGTAACTTTTCAAGAGAATTCCGCAGGTTCTCAAAATCTTCCGCTTCAATCGGATAAACCCCGGCAAACACCATCGGTTTCACTTCTTCAAACCCGGCAATACCCTCTTTCGCTCCGTTTTTCACATGGGTAATCGTATCCCCGACCCTAACCTCTTTCGACGTTTTTATACCGGAAATTATATATCCCACATCGCCTGTACGAACCTCTTGCCGGGGACTCATTTCCAGTTTCAGCACCCCGACTTCGTCCGCATCGTATTCCTTTTCCGTCGCAATAAACTTGACCGGATCACCTTTACGGATGACTCCGTTTACAATCTTAAAATAAGCGATGATCCCACGGAACGGATTAAATACAGAATCAAAAATCAGGCATTGTAAAGGAGCTTCAGGATCCCCTTTGGGAGCAGGTACCCTGTCAACAATGGCATTCAGAATATCAAAGACGCCGTCGCCGGTCTTTCCGCTTGAACGGATAATAGAATCGCGGGGTACGCCGAGTAATTCCACAATCTGATCTTCCACCTCTTCCGGCGTCGCACTGGGCAGGTCTATTTTATTAATGACCGGAATAATTACCAGATCATTTTCTATGGCCATATACAGATTGGAAATCGTCTGCGCCTGGATACCCTGTGCCGCGTCGACAATCAACAACGCCCCTTCACATGCTGCAATAGAACGTGACACTTCGTATGAAAAATCGACATGCCCCGGTGTATCAATCAGATTCAGGATATATTTTTCGCCATTATATTCATATTCCATCTGGATCGCGTGACTTTTTATCGTTATACCACGTTCACGTTCCAGATCCATATTATCAAGTACCTGATCCTGCATATTCTTGGCGTCTACTGTTTTCGTATATTCCAACAGTCGATCCGCCAAGGTACTTTTCCCATGGTCAATATGAGCGATAATACAAAAATTCCGTATATGATCCATTTATATCGTTCTTATATTTCAGGGTACAAAGATAACACAAGTCGAGTGCAATACAAAATGTTTGCATTTATTTTAACCGGCCTTTAATCTATGACCTTAAATCCGTACTCAAGAGTTATCTCTGTAAAAAGCAAATCTCTGATATAAATAAATTACCTGACACTTTGTGATATATAAAATTTCACCTGTTTTTGTGATCGCAAAAAAAAAGACTTACACATAAGCGTAAATGAACAACAAATTACTCCTTTCGGGGGAATTTCTTCTGTAAACGACAAATTTACCCGTTTAGGGCTTTTCGCTTTGATAGTTTTTTGTTGCAACAGATAAACGGCAGGAATGTGAATTTGAGACAAATGTAGTCATTCTATGGGGAATATACATCCCTAAACAAAAAATTGTACCGGAAATCGGTGCGATTGCAGAGATTTCCGGTACAACTTCATTCATGCTTCACGGGTTACCAGCCCGGATTTTGCGCCATTGGCTTGTCCTTGTTCGTGTCGATCACGGTCTGCGGAATCGGCCAGAGATTAAAGTTCTTTGTCAGCGTAGCCCGCGGATCGTCCCAGTAGGCATACTTCTTGATACGCTCCATGGCCACCGTTCCGCCCATGCGGAGCAGCGTGTTCCAGCGCGTTTCTTCGTAGATGAGTTCGCGGGTGCGTTCGTCGAGAATCAGGTCGAGATTGACGTCAGACGCCTGTACCATGTAGCCGCATTTGGCGCGCGAACGGAGCAAGTTGATGTCGGCAGCCGCGCCTGCGTTATCGCCGGTGCGCCATCGGGCTTCGGCGCGCAGCAGGATAGTCTCCGGCAGGCGGATCAGGTACTCGTCGCGGAAGAGGTTGCTGCGGTTTTCGCCGTCGGCCAGGCCGGTATACTTATCCGTCGCGATCTTGCACGAGACGGGGTAGACGGTTGATCTGGCCACATCGATGGCATCTTGGCCTTGTCCATCCCGATAAAGCACGCTCCAGGGAATCGCTTTGCCGTAATATTCGGACGAGGGGTTGTTGCCGAGGAATATTCTGCGGAATACGACTTCGGAGTTGCGCATGTCGTCCGCCCATTTATCCTCGTAAACGATGTCGCGCGTATAGAAAGTCGGCATGAAACACGCGATACCGCGTCCACCCACGTCTTCCAGCGTTCCGCCGGCATGGTTGGCTACTACGTCACGGAACACGGGGCCGTACAAACGGGAATATGGCAGCATCGCTCCCCCATCTTCCCTCCGGTACGCCTCATAATTTGTCTGTGCGCACCAAATGGCTTCGCGGTTGCCGTCCTGATAATCCTGGTTGCCTTCCTGAAACAAGTCCCAGTACACATTGCTTTCCAGCGGATAGCCGGCTGCCGAATAGAGGCGGTCAGGCGTTTGTTCGGCCACGTTCTCGGTAAAGTAGTAGTCGGGATTCTCGCCTTTCCGCGATCCGAAACGTTCGGTCATCAGGCTGTACGTCCCGCCGTCGATGACCTGCCCGGCGAAAGTGATCGCCTTTGCGTATGCGGTTGCCGATTCGCCCGAATTGCCTTCTTCCGCGAGCGTCACACCCTTGTCAATATACAACTGTGCGAGATTGTGCTGCGCCGCCGCCCTGACTAACCGGCCGGGTTGCATGGTGGTTTCGGGCAAATCATTCAGGATAGCTTCCATTTCGTCGATGGCAAACTGATAGGTTGCCGTGCGGCTTGCCCGCTCGAAGTCGTAACGCGGCGACGTGGTGATTTCCGTCACGATTGGTACGCCGCCGTACAGTTCGCCGAGGTTGCGGTAGCTGAATGCGCGGAAGAAGCGCGCCTGCGCCACAACATACGCCTTGTCGGCAGCCGACTCCCAGGTGATTTGCGGCAGATCTGCGGCATACAGCGCCAGGTTCGCCTTGGCAATCAGTTCATACCACATCGTATAGATGGTGCTGAAGTCGCCCGTCGTAGAATTAAGGACACCGTAGTCGTTGAAACGGGCGCCCCGGCGAAAAAGCGGTACATCGTACATATCCGTACCGTTGCCCTTGAAGACCCACAGGGGGTTGCTTATGTCCGTAACGCAATACATATAGCGTATCTGCGAATAGCATGAAACAAGCACCTGGTCGACCTGCGCCGAAGTCGAGAAAGCATTGTCCACCGTATAGAATGTTTCCGGATTTTCCTCCAGAAACGCATTGTCGTTGCAACCTGTCCCCGCCAGCAAGACGATTGGCAGGACGAAACTCATCAATAATCTTTTTATCTTTTTCATAGTTATGTCAATATATGAATGTTAGAAACTAATATTAGCGCCCAGCGTGAGCGTCGTCATCACGGGATAATCGCCGGCGCGTACGCCATTCCCTATCTCCGGGTCGCCGCCCTCCCATCCGGTAATCGTAAAGAGATTCTTTCCGGACAGGAACAGTTTCAGATCCCGGATTTTCAAATCCTTTACCCATGGCTGGCGGAAAGTGTACGAGAGGGTAACATCCTGTAGCCGCACGAAGGTACGGCTTTGCAGTCCCTGAAAACGGCCGTCGCCGGAAAACGTGGCCGACGTATAGACATTGCTCCTGTTTTCGGGCGTCCACCAGGGGATGTAGATGCTGTTACTGTTGAACAGACCGGAGCCGCTTGTCATATAGGCGTTCGCATTATTTTTCAGGAAATAACCGCCGCCGCCGAACGTGCCGGTCAGCATGGCATACAAATCCCAGTTCCGGTACGAGACGGTATTGCTCATGTTCAGTTTGAAATTGGGTTTGTCGTAGCCCAGTATTTCGCGGTCTTCCGATCCGATGCTGCCGTTGCCGTCCAGGTCTTTGTATTTGGGTGCGCCCGGAGTAGCGCCGTTTGCCTGAATATAGGCCGCGTCGTCTTCCTGGACGATACCGTCCTGCACCCATCCGTAGATCGCGCCGAGCGACTTGCCGATAAAGCGACTGTTGCCGATGTCGTCGTCTTCCTTGCCATCGCCGTCGATGTCGTCGCCGTAGAGATGAATCAGCTTGTTGCGGTTCAGCCAGAAAGTAAGTCCCGTTGTCCACGTCAGGTCGCGATTCTCAATGTTGACCGTGCGGAGCGTCAGTTCAACGCCCGTATTGCCGATTTCGCCCATCGACGATTTCATACTCGTGAAGCCGGTCATCACCGGGATATTGCGGTCGAAAATCTGGTCGGTAGTGCGCGAGACGTAGAAATCTGCGTCGAGGAAGATCCGGTTTCCGAGCCAGGCCGATTCGAAACCGGCGTTCCACGATGCGGTCGATTCCCATCCCAGCGAAGCGTTTCCCAGTGTGCCGGCTGTGATGCCGTACAGGATGTCGCTGCCGCCGAACTCGTAGCGAACGCCGCCCGTCGAACCGTTGTTAATGGTCGAAAGCGTACCGTACGGCCCCAGTCCCTGATTGCCGTTCTTGCCGTAGGAGACTTTCAACTTCAGGCTGTTCAGGATTTCTACCGGTTTCATGAATGCTTCTTCGGTCACTTTCCAGGCCAGACCTGC
>JAIRKN010000112.1 GCA_031260095.1 Tannerella sp.
GACAAACTGTTGCAGGATCAAACCATCGGAATTTTATTTGACGTCGTCCCCCGCGAAAGAGCATTGAGTATTATTGCCTCATTAAACGAAAAAAGCCTGACGGATTATGGTATATGCGAAACCTTTCCCTATTATCCGGCAAGCTTTGGTTATCCTCCTGCCACCTATCATAATGGAGCCGTCTGGCCCTGGTTGAGTTTCATGGATTGCTGGGCGCGTATCCGTGCCGGTAAAAAGCAGGAAGCGGTTGATTTGATTAAAAGGGTAGCAAATGCCGACCTCGTAGCTTCCGGCGACTGGTCGCCCAATGAACATATTAACAGCCTGACAGGTGAAAACCTTGGATTTCAGCTACAGGGGTGGAACGCCGGACTCTTCGGACTGATATATTTCGGATGCTTGCATCAGGGAATTATTCCATAAGGGTGTGTAATTTAAAATATTTAATACTATCTTTGTCTTTGTTTTATAATCAACAAATTCTAAAGATGGACAGGATATTAAGCAAAATTCGGATTATTAAAAAAACAGCGTTGCTGATGCTGTCGCTTCTGTTTATGAACTGCGATAAGGAGGAAGAAGCCAATCCGTCCAATAAGTTTACCGTCACAGAAGCTCTTATTGATACCGGTTTACCGGTCGTGATTATAGAAACTGAAAACCGAAAGCCTGTTTTTTCAAAAGAAGAATACGTAGACGCCTCCATGACTATCAAATATAAGGGCCATACGCTCCATCACAACACGATGCAGATTCGTGGCAGAGGAAATGCCACGTGGTTTAATTATCCGAAGAAACCTTTCAGAATAAAATTGTACGAGAAAGCAGACCTGTTGGGAATGGGCGCCGAGAAAGACTGGGTGATGCTTGCCAATTACGGCGATAAAACGCTTATGCGGACAGCGTTTGCGCTGAAGTTGAGCGAAAGAATGAACTTCCCCTGGACGCCTGAAAACCGGTTTGTTGAAGTCTTCTTCAACGGTGAATATATCGGAAACTACAACTTGACGGAACATATCGAACAAGGCGAAAACAGAATCAACGTACCCGAACGGGGCTATATCATTGAGCGCGACGATTATTACGAAGAAGAGCCGGTATGGTTTAAATCTGCCGTCAGAAGATATGGCTGGAGTTTTAAGAATCCTGATACGGATGATATTACAGAGCAGGAGGTGGAGTATATCCGCAAATATGTCGATGATTTTGAAACAGCGCTGACCTCTTCGTCGTTCAGCGACCCCGACAAAGGTTTCAAGCAATATATCGACATGTATAGTTTTGCGCGATGGTTCGTATTTCAGCAGATTCTTGCAAATATAGATACCAATTTTTATCTGCTCAAAGACGACGCGAGCGATAACAGCAAACTGACAATGGGGCCGGTCTGGGATTTTGAATGGACCACAGGGATCGGCTGGTATGAAGGCGCGCGTCCGCGTCCGGCCGATTACTGGGTCTTGAACGGCGGCGGTTTCTATTTCGACAGAATGCTCCGGGACGCCGATTTCAAGGCGCTTGTGAAATCCGTCTGGGCAGAATACAAGTCGACGGCGACGGAGATGCTCGACTATTTTGAAGTATTGCGGCAGGAGTTATACGAATCGCAGAAGTTGAACTTTCAACGCTGGGACATCCTGGACAAGCGAATCCACGTTGGCGGAATCCCTCTCGGCTCGTTCGACCGGGAGGTGGATTGCGACATACGGTTTTTTAAAAACCATATAACATGGCTCGAAACAGCCTTTAATGAATTATAAGCCGTATGAACACCTGTAAAAATATAGTAGTGGCGCTGTTGATCGTTTCTTCCTGTCAGCCCGACGAGAAAATGGGCGACCGGGAAGCAAATGAGATGGTTTTTGTCAGAGGCGGGACGTTCACAATGGGATGCGCTTCCGGGCAAGACCACGATTGCAGTAAGGCTGAAATGCCTGCTCATCAGGTTACGTTGAGCGACTTTTATATCGGGAAATACGAAGTTACGCAGAAGGAATGGTTTGAGGTAATGGGAGATCATCCGTCCTATTTCAGCGGAGATGATTTGCCTGTTGAGCGGGTAAGTTGGAACGATATAGTCGGGACGGACGGCGAGAGTGAAGTTATTGACGGCATCACCTATTACTCGAATGGCTTTATCTTTAAACTAAACCGAAAGACAGGCCGTACATACCGCCTTCCTACCGAAGCAGAATGGGAATATGCGGCAAGAGGAGGCGCCAACAGCAAGGGATACGAGTACAGTGGCAGCAATACGGTTGACCGCGTGGCGTGGTACTGGGATAACAGCGACGACCGAACTCATCCGCCGGGAAAAAAATCGGCGAACGAACTCGGCATATATGATATGAGCGGCAATGTGTGGGAATGGTGCAGCGACTGGTACGGCTCTTACAGCGCTTCCGCACAAACAAATCCTAAAGGCGCCTCTCCGGGCCTATGCCGTGTCATTCGCGGCGGCAGTTGGGTCATCGTTGCAGAATGTGCCCGCGTTTCGTACCGCACAGGCTACTATTCTTTCCTCGAAAGCCGCCACAACTTTCTGGGCTTCCGCCTCGCCGCCGCATATTAATTACGTCTAACCGGATTCAATACCCTTTCGCATCATTTCAGGGCAAATTACGTCTAACGTTCCGGCTGTATGCGACGGTTTCTATTTAATGTGTATAAATCTTTCGACGCAAGAATAGCCTGCGCTTCAAAATAGATGCTTATTTGCGTGATGAAAAGTCTGGCTCCTTACAGGCTGTCCCCAAAATCCTCTTTGAATTTTGCCATTAACTGCCGGGGCCAATCGGAAACAGGCTCCAGTCGCCCCATAAAGAAACGAAGCACCGGAGGCTCATACACGAATTTCAGTCCTCCGATCAGTGTGCGGTTATCGTAGAGCCAGGCAAGGCGATCA
>JAIRKN010000100.1 GCA_031260095.1 Tannerella sp.
TTGTCGGCCGAATTAACCGCTATGTATTCATCCGCTCAGGAGTATGCTTATTATCACGTCAAACCCATGTCGAATGTTTCTATTGGCATAAGGAAAATGTTTTTGAAGGATAAATTATCTGTATCGTTTACTGCAAATGATTTATTTTACAGTTTCAAAACAGATATGAAAGCTAAAAACGAAGGGATGGATTACCGGCTTAGAGTGGAAAGAGATTCCCGTTGGATAAACGTAAGCGTCCGTTACAACTTCGGCTCGAAGACCGTCAAAGCATCACGCCGCCGCACCTCCGGCATTGAGGAAGAAGCCGGACGCGCAAAGTAAAAAAAACGTATGATTGAATTAGTAATTAATCCTGATAAAACAATGAAATTAATTAAAAATTTCGAAGAATTTTTCGATGAATCCTTTCGTACAGAGGAATTGCCCGGTGTCGTTGGCGTCGTTGAGACAGATAATAATATCCAACTGTCTAAAAAAGGCGGTTTTAAATAATTTGCCTCCTTCACAATAGTATTGTAGAGGGGATAACGTTGCGAGTTTCGAGCTTTTGAGACAGCCTCTTAATAAAGTGTCGTCGCTGCGTGACTTATGATTTTATTTGTTCGTTATATCTTATTTATTTTGCGTTTCTTAAAAAGTAAAGCCTACGGTGTAAAATATATTGCTTCCATAAGGCGAATATCTGTTTTGAAGAATATCGTATTGCAACATGATCGTGACCGAATTATAACAGACTCCACCTCCGGCGACAAATGCCGGAACGAACTCTGCTCTTTTTTCTTCTGCAAAAGTATGGATCATGTAATTTATTTCCGGTTGTACATGCAGGACAATGTAGGGTAGCGGATAGAATCGTCCGAAAACATTTATTCCTGCGTAATGATATTTTTCTGATTCGCCGAATGACTTGTAGCGATAATAAGAATATGAAATCCCTGCGCCCGCATTGATTTTAGGAGTGAAAAAATAGCCTGCCTGAGGGGCTATATTAATGACAGTACTGTTGTTTCCGAATCCGAGAGTCAGATTTCCTCCCAATGTAATCCTGTTTCTATCGAAATAATGTTGATCTTTTTCTTGCGGAAGGCAAAGAGTAATGTTTATACACAGGAATAAAAGGGTTGTGACGATCCGTTTGTTCATATACTTTTTCTTTAGAAGATTTTTGTATTAAAAAAACTCCCCCTTCACCTCCGTGACAGAGGGGCGGGGGAGATATATAAGAGCCGCACTGTAGATATGTGTAAACTCCGTATGACAGGATTTGAGTGCCTTTACCACCTTTGTAATCCGCTGTGCTGAAGCATTTCCCGGAGGAAATTGCGGCCCGCCATTAGCGGCAAGAGCTTGTCTCGGAATTTTTATGTATTCTGATGAGTTTTCCAATCGAACAAGTGCGGCTCAACTCATTTTCTAATTTTTTACAAAGTTAATAGAGAAAAACAGATAATGCAAAGATTTATGGTAAAAAATTCATTTTTAACATTATCTGTTTTTATTACTTTATTTCTTTGCTTTGGCAACAATAGCCTTGAATGCTTCAGGATTATTCATGGCTAAATCGGCCAGTACCTTACGATTGATTTCAATACCGGCATCTTTTAACCCACCCATCAGGCGCGAATAAGATAATCCTTCCATACGTGCTCCCGCATTTATACGTTGTATCCACAATGCGCGGAAGTTGCGTTTTTTGTTGCGGCGGTCACGAAAAGCATACGTTAAACCTTTTTCCCAGGTATTTTTTGCTACGGTCCATACGTTTTTACGAGCGCCGAAATAACCTCTCGTAAGTTTCAAAATCCGTTTTCTTTTTGCTCTTGAAGCAACGTGATTTACTGATCTTGGCATAATTCTAATTTTTTTTTGAATGTTAGCGCCACCCTTTTAAGATGATCTTGGGAGCTAATCATTCGGTTAATATAATGTAATAAACTCTTGCTAATGATGAATTATTTCAGACAAAGCAACTTTTTAATGTTGTTCATGTCCGCATTAGCTACCAACCCTGTATGAGTCAGATTTCTCTTCTGCTTTTTAGTCTTCTTGGTTAGGATATGACTTTTAAAAGCATGTTTTCTTTTGATTTTACCTGTTCCGGTAAGGGCAAACCTCTTTTTCGAACCGGAATTAGTTTTCAATTTTGGCATAACTTGAATTTTAAATGTTAATTGTAATTAGTTAATTATATATTATCTTCTCTCTCGGAAATATCATTCACTTTTATTTTGTCGTCACCGGTCTTGTGACCGGACACCTCCGGTTTTTCGCTTTTTGATAAAGACAGAGATGGTTTCGGCACTCCTCCTTTTTTGGAGGCGGGAGATAGCATGATAATCATCCGTTTCCCTTCTAATATAGGCATTTGTTCTACTTTCCCATATTCTTCCAGATCGTTTGCGAACCGAAGCAATAGCACTTCTCCCTGTTCTTTAAACAAAATAGAGCGTCCTTTGAAAAACACGTATGCTTTTACTTTTGCTCCTTCTTCCAGAAATTGTTTCGCATGTCTCAGTTTGAAATTGTAGTCATGATCATCTGTTTGTGGTCCGAATCGGATTTCTTTGACGACAATTTTCAAAGCTTTTGCTTTTTGTTCTTTCTGACGTTTTTTTTGCTGGTATAGGAATTTTTGATAATCAATAATTTTGCATACAGGAGGATTGGCATTCGGCGAGATCTCTACCAAATCAAATCCCATGTCTTCTGCCATTTGTAATGCTTTGGAAGTAGGATACACTCCGGGAGTTATATCATCGCCGACAAGGCGTACTTCGGGAACGTTTATACGTTCATTGATCCTGTATTGCTCTTTATTACGATCGAATCTCATTGATTTTTTTTGTATAATAATTACCTCCTATTTTTTTATTTCTGTTGTTTCTTTTTCCCATTTATTCATCATCTCGTCAATTTCTTCCAAAATTTGCGCTGCAAAGGTAGTAATTTTAATCGAACCTTTATCGCCTTCGCCCTGTTTTCTTACGGAGACTTCATTATTTTCCATTTCTTTTTCTCCGACGATAAGCATATATGGTATGCGTTTAAGTTCATTATCACGTATCTTACGGCCAATTTTCTCATTACGGTCGTCAACGATAACGCTTATTTCGTTTTTTTCCAGTTGGCGCGCTACGCTGTATGCATAGTCATTGAATTTTTCTCCGATAGGCAGTATGGCAACCTGATCCGGGGAGAGCCACAGCGGAAATTTCCCGGCAGTGTGTTCTATCAGGACGGCAACAAAGCGCTCCATAGAGCCGAATGGTGCGCGATGAATCATGACAGGACGATGTTTCCGGTTATCTTCACCGGTATATTCCAAGTCGAATCGTTCCGGCAGATTATAATCCACCTGAATCGTTCCCAATTGCCAGCGCCGACCAATAGCGTCTTTTACCATAAAATCAAGTTTAGGGCCATAAAAGGCGGCTTCTCCCAATTCAATTTTCGCAGGCAAGCCTTTTTCTTCGCAGGCTTCGATAATTGCACGTTCCGCTTTATCCCAGTTTTCATCCGATCCGATGTATTTCTCTTTATTCTCCGGGTCGCGAAGTGATATCTGCGCTTCAAATGTATCAAAGTTTAAAGCTTTGAATATAATGAAAATGATATCCATCACTTTCAGAAATTCTTCTTTCAACTGATCCGGCCGGCAGAACAGATGCGCATCATCCTGCGTAAATCCCCTTACGCGCGTTAGTCCGTGCAATTCGCCGCTTTGTTCGTAACGGTATACCGTTCCAAATTCAGCGATACGTAACGGAAGGTCTTTATACGAATGTGGGAATGTCTTATAAATTTCACAGTGATGCGGACAGTTCATCGGTTTCAGCAGAAATTCTTCTCCTTCCTGAGGCGTGTGTATCGGTTGAAACGAGTCCTTTCCATACTTTTCATAGTGCCCGGATGTGATATACAATTGTTTACCCCCTATATGCGGAGTCATTACCTGCCGATAACCGTATTTTTTTTGTATTCTTTTGAGAAGGTCTTCCAGTTTCAGGCGTATTTGAGTGCCGCGTGGCAGCCAAAGCGGAAGTCCGGCGCCTACGTTTTGTGAAAACGTGAATAATTCCAGTTCCTTTCCGATTTTACGATGGTCGCGTTTTTTAGCTTCTTCCATCAATATA
Organism: Tannerella sp.; assembly: GCA_031260095.1. GTDB lineage: Bacteria > Bacteroidota > Bacteroidia > Bacteroidales > Tannerellaceae > Tannerella. The sequence continues at coordinate 4,137 of JAIRKN010000100.1, forward strand.
AGATATTCATCAAGCATTTTCTTTTTTGGAAAGGTAATGCCGTATATGCGTGTTAACTGCTTGCGTTTCTCATCTCCCCGCCAGTAAGCTCCGGCGATACCGGTTATTTTAATCGCTTTTATATAGGAGGTGTTCGGCAGGTGAGGGCCGCGGCATAAGTCCGTGAAATTACCTTGCGTATACGTCGTTATGTGTCCGTCTTCCAGTTCGCTGATGAGTTCTGTTTTGTACACTTCATGACGGTTTTCAAACAGGTTCATGGCATCGGTTTTTGATATGTCCCGCCGCTTTATATCTTCTTTTCCGGCTACCAGTTCCGCCATTTTGGTTTCTATTACCGGAAAGTCTGCATCTGTCAGGCTTGTCTCGCCCAAATCCACATCATAATAGAATCCGTTTTCTATGGCGGGTCCTATGCCGAATTTTACTCCGGGATACAGTTCCTGTAATGCCTCCGCCATCAGGTGCGCACTCGAATGCCAGAAAGCATGTTTCCCTTCATGATCTTCCCATTTCAGCAGTTGTAGTGTTGCATCATCGCGGATGGGGCGGGTCAAATCCCATACCTCTCCATTGACCTTAGCGGCTAAAACCTCCTGAGCTAATCTCGAACTTATACTTTCTGCTATTTGTAGCGCTGTTGTTCCTTCCGTAAATTCTCTTGTCGAATTATCAGGAAAAGTAATCTTTATCATTGTTCTGACAATAAAATGTTCTATATCATTTGTCGTTCTCCCGCAATGGTAAATAATCATTGTTTAACGAAAACTTTTTCATTCCGGCGTGCAAAAATACATGAAAAACTTGTGTTTTCCAAGCATGTGAAATGAAAAAAGTTTTTTTTGCAGAGGAAATTTTCAATTACGGACGGACGAATAAAGATGTTTTGCAACATTCTGCCATTGTGTCGGTGTAAGCGCATTTTGCTTGCCGGGAACGGGCGTTTTACCGATTGTAACGGATGAGTTTT
>JAIRKN010000209.1 GCA_031260095.1 Tannerella sp.
TTCTTCCATTTTATGCACTTGGAAAACACAAGTTTTTCATGTACTTTTGTCCCCCTGTGAAAAAAAAACAGGACAATAAACAAACCATTATGCAATTTAACAGAAGAGATTTCAGTAAAGCGGGAGAGCTTATGTCAGGATCATTCGCAACGCCGTCTATGTTCGGTAAGGATCATTCCGGGGGGGCGGGCGACGGCTCACCGGGTATAAACTTTGCTCTGGAACATTTCGGCGTTACCGGCAATGATTTGAAAAAAACGCTGTCGGCCGCGTTAGAAAGGGGAGGGGATTATGCCGATCTGTTTTTTGAACACACCTTTTCAAACAGCATCAGTCTTCAGGATGGGGCTGTTAACCGCGCTTATTCAAACATTGATTTCGGAATGGGTGTAAGAGTCGTCGCCGGTGATCAGACGGGATATGCATATATTGAGAATATCACGCCGAAAGACATGCTCAACGCAGCGCATACGGCAGCGCGTATAGCAAACGGAAGCAGTTCGCCGCCGCCGGTCAATCTGACGGAGATTAAGGTCAAAAATCGGTTGTACATGATCAAAACGGCGTGGGAAGAGGTGACGGTTCAAAATAAGATGCCGTATCTGCAGAAGATTAACGACCGGATGTTTGATGCCGACAAACGTGTCGCAAAAGTTTCCGCATGGCTGAATGACCAGACCTCCCACGTTCTGTTTTGCAATTCCGAAGGGCAGTATTACTATGACTACCGTCCAATGGCAATTATCGGCGCACAATGTATCATGGCCGACGGCGACCGGATCGAGAGTAACAACGCTTCGCGGGCGCTACGCATGGGAGCGGAGTTTCTTACGGACGAACTGGTTGAGGCAATCGTAAAAGAAACCGTCCGGAATACGGCTATACTTTTCCGCGCCGTAAAACCGAAAGGAGGCGAAATGCCGGTTGTCATGGGTGCAGGAGGTTCGGGAATCCTGCTTCACGAAGCGATCGGACATGCGTTTGAAGCGGATTTTAACCGAAAAAACACCTCTATCTTTTCGGATAAACTGAACAAAAAAATATGCGACTCCCACATTAATATTATAGACGACGGGACGCTGCCTTTCAACCGGGGCGCAGTAAATATAGACGACGAAGGCATAGAAGGACAAAAGACCTGTATCGTACGTGAAGGTGTGCTCGCCGGCTATCTGCATGACCGGATAAGCGCTACATTCTATGGCGTAAATCCAACCGGTAACGGCCGCCGCGAATCATTCCGCGCCATGCCTGTCCCCAGAATGCGTGCGACCTATATGGAAGCGGGAAATTACAGTGAAGAAGAAATCATTGCCTCCGTGAAAAAAGGAGTCTATGTATCCAAATTTACGAACGGACAGGTACAGATCGGCGCAGGAGATTTCACCTTCTTCGTGAAAAACGGATACCTGATCGAAGACGGTAAATTGACGCAACCCATAAAAGATATTAACATCATAGGAAACGGACCTAAAGCGCTGGCTGATATAAGCATGACCGGATCTAATTTTGAGATGGACGAAGGTTCGTGGACGTGCGGTAAAGACGGACAGTCGTGCCCCGTCGCATTGGGAATGCCATCCGCATTAGTACGTAATTTGACGGTAGGAGGAGAAAGTTAATATGATCACAGATAAACAGAAACAACTCGCACAATGGGCGATGGAATATGCCCTGAAGAACGGATGCCGGGCCGCACGCCTGAGTTTGTACAATAATTCGAATACCTCGTTCGAAATACGGGATATGAAAATGGATAAATTGCAACAGGCTTCCGAAAACGGACTGTCGATACAACTGTTCGTAGACGGACGCTTTGGAACGGTATCCACCAATCGTTTTGTAAAAGAAGAACTGGAACGATTCATACGAAACGGGATCGAATCGACCCGGTACCTGGCCGAAGATAAAGCGCGCAGGCTTCCTGACGAATCATTCTATTACAAAGGCGGAGGTCCGGATCTGCAACTGTATGACGAGATGTTCCCAAGTCTGCCGCCGGATGATAAAGTAGCCCTTGCCATGCGTGTATGCGATGAAATAATGGACAGGGATAAGCGTGTCGTATCTGCCGGCTCGTCCTACTCGGATGGCGAGAGTTTCGGTTACCTGATTGCCAGCAATGGCTTTGAAGGGGAGGCTTGCAGTTCCTGCTTTTCATTATCCGGAGAAGCGAGTATCAAAGGAGAAGGAGAGGCCCGTCCCGGGGCTTACTGGTACGAATCGTCCCTGTATTTCGATACGCTGGAAAAAGACGGGATCGGCAGAAAAGCGTTGGAACGCGCCCTGCAAAAACTGGGACAGCAAAAAACAACTTCCGCAAAGATGCCTGTGGTCGTAGACGTTATGAACGCGAGCCGCCTGCTGTCGCCCGTCATCAATGCCCTGTACGGCTCCTCTATCCAGCAAAAGGATTCATTCCTGATGAATAAAAAAGGACAAAAGATATTCAGCGATAAAATGACGCTTATCGACGAACCGCATCTGATGAAATCTTCAGGGGCGCGTTATTTTGATAATGAAGGGGTCGCTACGAAAAAAATAAACGTATTCGATGCCGGAATACTGAAATCATACTACATTGATACCTGTAATGCGAACAAGTTGAATGTGCCGCAAACCATCAGTTCACCGTCTATTCTGACGATGCCGCCCGGATCAAAAAACCTGAACGAACTGATACACTCCGTCGACAAAGGAATCCTGATAACCGGATTTAACGGGGGAAACTGCAACAGCACAACCGGAGATTTCTCGTACGGGATAGAAGGATTCCTGATTGAGAACGGGAAAACAACACAACCGGTAAGCGAGATGAATATCACCGGAAATATGATCGAACTGTGGCAGAATCTTATAGAAACAGGCAATGACGCTCGTCTTTCGTCAAACTGGCGGATCCCTTCCCTCTTATTCGACCGGGTTGACCTCAGCGGAATGTAAAAAAAAAGTCGCCGGATGACAGAGAAATGACCCGGGTTATTCGACAATTTCCCCAGGTCATTTTGCCCTCAGATGAATATTTTTCAGACCGAAAATGCGGGTTTTCGGAAAATTCTTATTAGCTTTACGGCAGATTTACGAACTATAAGGGGGTAATATATGAAGAATGATTATTACAAAACATACGCCCGGCAAATCGAAAAAGCCGGCTCTGTCATCAGGAAACCACTGACTTTAACCGAGAAAATATTATTTGCACACCTCTACAACAAACAGGAAATAAAGACGTATACAAGAGGGGAAGACTATGCTGTTTTCCGTCCCGACCGTGTGGCGATGCAGGATGCTACGGCGCAAATGGCCATTTTGCAACTTATGATTTCCGGGAAAAAAGAATCGGCAGTCCCGGCTTCCGTGCATTGCGATCATCTGATTCAAGCCTGCCTCGGAGCAGATAAAGATTTGCAAACGGCAATCATCACCAATAAAGAAGTATATGATTTCCTGAAAAGCGCTTGCGATAAATACGGCATTACCTTCTGGAAGCCGGGCGCAGGTATCATCCATCAGACCGTACTGGAAAATTATGCTTTCCCGGGCGGAATGATGATCGGGACAGATTCGCACACGCCCAATGCGGGAGGGCTGGGAATGGTCGCTATCGGCGTTGGTGGAGCCGACGCCGTAGACGTAATGGCCGGAATGGAATGGGAATTGAAGATGCCGCGTATCATAGGAGTGAAACTGACCGGGGAATTATCCGGCTGGACTTCCCCGAAAGACGTTATACTGAAACTGGCCGGTATCTTAACCGTAAAAGGAGGGACAAACGCCGTCATCGAATATTTCGGAAAAGGAACCCGGAGCATCTCTGCTACGGGAAAAGCTACGATCTGCAATATGGGGGCCGAAGTGGGAGCCACATCCTCCGTTTTCCCGTATGACAACGAGATGAAACTCTACCTGCAAGCCACCGGAAGACACGCTGTTGCACAGCAGGCCGACACGGCAAAAGAATACCTCAATGCGGACGATCCCGTGATGGCCGATCCTGATAAATACTATGACCGTGTCATAGAAATCAATCTGTCCGAACTGGAACCTTATGTAAACGGGCCGTTCACGCCTGATGCAGCGACGCCCCTGTCCGAATTAGCCGAAAAAGTCAGAAAAATGGGTTATCCCGACAAGGTGGAAGTCGGCCTGATTGGTTCCTGCACCAATTCATCCTATCAGGATTTGGACAGAGTCGCTTCGCTGGCAGACCAGGTGAAAGAAAAAAACCTGACCATTCAAGGTCAACTTATCGTAAACCCCGGCTCGCGAATGATCGAACATACCGGCGCGATAAAAACACTCGAAAATAACGGCGCTATTATTATGGCCAATGCCTGCGGGCCTTGCATTGGCCAATGGAAACGGATGACGGATGATCCTGCGCGGACGAACACGATTGTAAATTCGTTCAACCGTAATTTTGCCAAACGCGCCGACGGAAATCCCAATACGCACTCATTCGTCGCCTCCCCGGAAATAACGATGGCGCTGACCATTGCCGGTTCGCTTTCCTTCCATCCGGCAAAAGACAAATTAAAAAATAAGAACGGAGAATGGGTTTCACTCGCTCCTCCTTCTGGAAACAAATTTCCCCCCAATGGTTTCCCGGACCTAGAGAAAGGTTTTGCGCTACCTACGGGAAGCGGACAAGTCATCATTGCCCCCGGCTCGCAAAGGCTGCAATTGCTTCAACCCTTTCCGGCATGGGATGGAAAAGATTTCACAGATATGCCGCTTCTGATTAAAACGAAAGGTAAGTGTACGACCGACCACATATCAATGGCCGGCCCATGGCTACGGTTCCGCGGACATCTGGAAAATATCTCGGAGAACCTGCTTATGGGAGCCGTCAACGCTTTTAACAATAAAACCAACCGGACGCTGAATCGGAAAAGCCATACATACGACACGGTTTCGGCCGTCGCAAAAGCCTACAAGTCAAACGGCATTTCATCCATCGTAGTAGCAGAAGACAATTACGGAGAAGGTTCTTCGCGCGAACACGCCGCCATGGAACCAAGATTTCTGAATGTAAAAGTTATCCTGGCCAAATCATTTGCCAGAATACACGAAACAAACCTGAAAAAACAGGGAATGTTGGCCGTCACTTTCAAGCATCCCGGCGATTACGACAAGATCCGTGAAGAGGATAAAATCAGTATCACCGGACTGAACAACTTTGCACCGTCGAAAAGCCTGGCTGTAACCTTGACGCATACAGACGGAACGACGGACTCTTTTGAGGCGAATCATACATACAACGAAGTGCAGATAGAATGGTTTAAATCCGGATCTGCATTAAATTATAATGCTGAAAATAATGAAATTGAAAATTGATAACGGTAATCTGATCGTCCCCGGTCATATTACAATCCCCTATATAACCGGAGATGGTATAGGAAGTGAAATAACGCCGGTATGCCGGCAAGTAGTAAATGCAGCGATACAAAAAGCATACGGAGACAACCGCTCGATTCGCTGGAAAGAAGTGCCGGCCGGAGAAAAATCATTCCGTGAAAACGGAGAATGGCTCCCGGATACAACACTGGAAACGTTTAAAGAATATCTCATTGGCATGAAAGGGCCTTTAACCACCCCGGTAGGCGGAGGCATACGGTCGATAAATGTAGCTTTACGACAAAGGCTGGATCTATATGTATGCCTGCGTCCGGTCCGTTGGTTTAGAGGCGTTTATTCTCCACTCCGGGAGCCTCGGAAAGTAAATATGACGGTATTCCGTGAAAATACCGAAGATATCTATGCCGGTATTGAATGGGATAAAGATACGCCTGAAGCCCGGAAATTCCTGGATTTCCTGCGCAATGAAATGGGCGTTACAAAAATACGTTTCCCCGAAAGTTCGGCATTCGGGGTCAAACCCGTATCCGAAGAGGGCACAAAACGCCTTGTCCGCTCTGCTATCCAATATGCGTCAGACAGGCAGTTGCCCGGTGTTACGCTCGTACATAAAGGGAATATTATGAAATTCACCGAAGGAGGTTTCAAACGCTGGGGGTACGAAGTGGCGGAAGAAGAATTTGGCGATCAGGTGTTCACCATGTCTGAATATGAAAAAATCGTGAAAACACGGGGGAAAGACGCGGCCGGACAAATATTGCAGGAAGCTAAACGGGAGAAAAAAATCATCGTCAAGGACGTGATCGCAGACGCATTTTTACAAAATACACTGCTCAGACCGGAAGATTACTCCGTCATCGCCACATTAAATCTGAACGGAGATTATATATCCGACCAGTTAGCCGCCATGGTAGGAGGTATCGGGATCTCCCCCGGAGCAAATATCAATTACCTGACAGGCCATGCTATCTTTGAAGCGACACACGGAACAGCGCCCGATATAGCCGGGGAAAATCGTGCAAACCCTTCCTCCCTTATCCTTTCTGCGGCCATGATGCTCGAATACATCCACTGGAATGAAGCCGCCGAACGGATTATCCGGGCAATGGAACATTGTTTTACAGAGGGAGAAGCCACTTCCGATCTGTCAGCCTTTATGCCAAACGGAAAGTACCTGACAACATCCCGGTTCGGGCAAACTCTGATTGAAAATATAAACAGCAATTAAAAATAAACGATTATGAAAAAAGAATATTTAATGTACAAACTGGCCGAGACGATAAAAAAAACATCTAAAATAGATACTTCTCTATTCAAAAAACTCGGCGTAAAGCGCGGATTGCGTAACGAAGACGGATCGGGCGTACTGGTAGGACTGACCAATATCGGGAATGTAGTAGGATATGAACGCACCGGAGACGGAAAGCTAAAACCTATCCCCGGAAAACTGTATTACAGAGGATATGATGTGGAAGATATCGTGCACGGAATCATGGAACAGAAACGATTCGGTTTTGAAGAAGTCGCTTTCCTGCTTCTTTCCGGCGCTCTGCCCGATAAAGAAGAATTGCAGCAGTTCAGGGAACTGATCTATGAAAACATGCCGTTGACACACGAAACAACCATGAGCATCCTTCAACTGCGAGGCGAAAACGTGATGAATACACTGGCGCGAAGCGTGCTTGAAATGTATAACTTCGATACCACTCCGGACGACCTGTCTAAGGAAAATCAGATGCGTCAGTCGATCGATCTGATCTCCCGTTTCCCTACCATTATCGCTTACGCATATAATGTATTACGGCATCACAACAAGGAACGCTCCCTGCATATCCGCCACCCGCACGATCAACTTTCGCTGGCGGAAAATTTTCTTCACATGTTGAAACGCGATTATACGGAGCTTGACGCCCGTATGCTCGACCTGCTCCTAATATTGCAGGCCGAACACGGGGGCGGTAACAACTCAACGTTTACCGTCCGCGTTACCTCTTCGACGATGACCGATATCTATTCCTCTATCGCAGCCGGTATAGGCTCGCTCAAAGGCCCGCTGCACGGAGGAGCGAATCTCCAGGTGGCGGATATGCTTAACCATCTGAAGGCGAATATAAAAGACTGGAAAAATGTAGAGGAAATAGACCGGTATTTAACCCGCATCCTGCGAAAAGAGGCCTACAATAAAACCGGCCTTATTTATGGGATCGGACATGCCGTATATACCATCTCCGACCCGCGGGCATTACTGCTTCGTGAACTGGCCAACGAACTGGCCTGGGAAAAAGGCCGTTGCGAGGAATTTGAATTTCTGGAACTACTGGAAGAACGTGCCGTCGAAGTCTTCGCCAAAGTAAAAAACAATGGAAAGCAAGTCTCCAGCAATGTCGACTTTTATACCGGATTTGTGTATGACATGATCGGCTTGCCGAGAGAAATCTATACGCCTCTCTTCGCCATGGCGCGCATAGTCGGCTGGACTGCTCACCGCAACGAAGA